>JASLEW010000119.1 GCA_030150965.1 Thermoanaerobaculia bacterium
CTCCGTACGATCAGGTCAATTCCGACTTCTTGGCCTGTACTCGGTGCTATTCGAGCGCCACCGGCTGGTGCGGCTCGCGCGGCGGCGTCCGCAGGTCGAAGCCCCCGGCAGAGCCGAAGGTCTTGACGAAAAGGTCGCCGAGCCGGCCCGGCGGCGCGACCGCCCTCGCCAGGATGCGGCGGACCTCCTCCTCCATCGACAGACCAGCCCGGGCTGCCCGGTCCTTTAGGCGCTCGAAGGTCTGGTCGTCGAGTCTGCGGATGGTCAGGCTGGCCATCGGAACCTCCTTCATACGGCGCTTCGCACGACGCTTGGCACGCCGCAACCGCATGATGCTAGCCCATGCTAGCAGGGGTGTGCCGGGAGAGCTGCAGGGCGTCCTTCATCGGCCTGAGCGGTAATCCAGAGCGGTATCGAGAGATGCAGTGGCTCAGAGCCGCTACCTGTGGAGAAACCCTTCGATAGGTGTGGCTGCCGTGCGTGGTAGCATCGGCGCCATCCATGCGAAAGCCTCCTGCAACACCCCTCTGGGGGCACCGGCCAGCGGCGCGCCTGGCGGCGGCGCTCCTCCTCCTGCCGCTCCTGGCCTGGATCGCCGCGGCTGCACTGTCCGCCGCCGGCACGGGGCCGGCCGGCTCTCCGGTTGCTCCGCTCTCGGCCCAGGCGGCTCCCTTCGTGGTGCGCGGCGCCCGCGTGTTCGACGGCAGCCGCAGCTTGGGGGCGGCCGACGTGCTGGTGCGCGACGGACGGATCGCCGCCGTCGCCGTCGGCGGAGGACTCGCCGTCCCGCCGGGCACGACGGAGGTCCCTGGCGCCGGCCGCACGCTGCTGCCGGGGCTGATCGATTCGCACACCCACACCTGGGGCACGGCGCTCCACCAGGCGCTCATCTTCGGCGTCACCACCGAGCTGGACATGTTCACCAACGCGCAGTTCGCCCAGGGCGTCAAGGCGGACCAGGCGGCCGGCCGGCGGCTGGACGAGGCCGACCTGCGCTCGGCGGGCACGCTCGCCACCGCTCCGGGCGGCCACGGCACCGAGTACGGCTTCCCCATCCCGACGCTCACCAAGCCCGAGGAGGCCGAGGCCTGGGTGGAACAGCGGATCGCCGAGGGCTCGGACTACATCAAGATCGTGATCGAGGACGGCAGGGTCGCGGGCCTCTCGATGCCGACGCTCGACGCGGCCACCGTCGCCGCGCTGGTTGCGGCGGCGCACCGGCACGGCAAGCTCGCCGTGGTGCACGTCCAGACCCTGGCCGCGGCGCGCGAGGCGATCGATGCCGGCGCCGACGGCCTGGCCCACCTGTTCGTCGATCAGCTTCCCGATCCCGGCTTCGGCCGCTACGTGGCGGCGCACCATGCGTTCGTCATCCCGACGCTGAGCGTGCTCAAGGGGGTGACCGGAACGCCCTCCGGGGCGGCGCTGGTGGACGATCCGCTCCTCGCGCCGTTCATCAGCCCGGACATGGCGGGCAATCTCGAGCACGGCTTTCCGTCGCGCCCCGGCAGGATCGGCAGCTACCCGCCGGCGGTCGCGGCGGTCGGCCAGCTCGCCGCCGCCGGCGTGCCGATCCTCGCCGGCACCGATGCGCCGAACCCCGGCACCGCGCACGGCGTCAGCCTCCACGGCGAGCTGGCGCTCCTGGTCCAAGCCGGCGGCTTCTTCCTCCGCCTGGCGGGCATGGGCATCGAGTAGCGGCGGCGCGGCGCGCCTACTTGACGAACAGCGCCCGCTCGTTGAACTTGGCGGTGCCCGGCTTGTAGTAGTCCTCCCACCAGCGCGGATCGCTGCCGCCCGGCCCCTGCAGCTGGAGCGGCCTGGCTCCGGGGGCTCCGGCGGCTCCGGCCGCCCCCTTGCCGCGCCCCTTGGCCGGCGCCCCCTTCTTCGCCGGCATGGCCTTGCTGAGCGCGGCGCGGAAGCCGAAGTGATCGATCAGGCGGATGGCCTCGACGCCGTAGCGCACGGCGATGGCGCGGTCGTAGATGCCGATCAGGTTGTCGCCGTTCGCCTCCTCGCCGCCGTCCGCCAGGTTGGACGAGCCGGTGAAGACCGCCGGGTTGGCGCCGTTGAAATCCACCACCACGAACTTGTTGTGGATCACCTGGCCGGGGCCGCCGTCGGTCTCCGCATCGAACGGCGGCGGCACGTTGCCGTGCAGGAAGGCGAACGGCACCAGCACCTGGCTGCCGTCCGGCTGCCGCACGGTGACGCCGGTGGTGTGCTCCTCCTCGCCGTCATCGCCGCCATCGCCAGCATCGCCCGCCTTCGCCGCCGGCTTGGCCGCCGCCACGTTCTGGGTGATGCCGTACCAGAAGACGCTCTTGTTGGCCGCCTGCTCCTTGCTCAGGCGGGTCATCACCGAGCCGCCCCCCGCCAGCTCCATGACCGCGAAGAGCACCGAGGTCGAGGCCTTGTCGATGGCGGTGGCGACCTGCTGCAGCGACACCAGGTCGGTCGCCTTGCTCCTGGGCTTGCGGTGCGGCGAAAGACACAGGTCGAACGGCGGCAGGTCGGCCGCGGTGCTGCGCGGCGTCCAGGCCTGCGACAGCGGGCAGGCCGCGAACTCGGCGGCCGAGGTGGCCGCCTTCTTCTCCTTCCACACCTCGTCGAACGCCGCGGCGTAGACCGCCGCCGTCGCCGGATCGTCGAAGATCAGGATGTTGTTGGCCTGCACGTAGAGGCCGCGGATGGAGAAGTTGGCCGAGCCGGTCAGCACCCTGATCGCCTTGCCGGTCTTCGCATCGCGCTGGATCATCACCTTGTTGTGGGCGAAGCGGCTGAAGTGGCCGCGCTTGACGTTGTCCTTGCCGGCCGATTGCTGCAGCCTGGTGTGGACCCCCTCCTCCAGGATGGAGGCCTGCCACTCCGCCAGGCTCCTGGTCTTGCCGCGCCCCTTCCCGCCCTTCGCCGCCGCCTTCTGCTGCGCGTCGAAGCTCGCCTGCGCGTTGTGCAGCGGCGCGTCGTCGAGCCAGATGCGCAGCCGGCTGCCCAGCCCTTCCAGCGCCTTGAGCACGTCGGGCTCGTCGAAGTCGTAGGCGAAGACGTCGAGCCGGTCCTCGCTGTGCGAGACCCCCGCCAGGAAGTCGAAGAGCAGCTTGCGCGCGGTGTAGCCCAGGAACTCGTACTGCGCCTCGAACGGCGCCGTGTTGAAGTCGAGCACCTTGGGGAGCTGCCGGATCGGCGCGTTCTTGAACCGGTCGGCGTAGGCCTGCGATGAGACGAAGCTGCGGGTGAAGCCGATGCGCAGGTCCGCATAGTCGGTGGCCACGTACTCGATCGACGCCGACACCGACGGCCCCGGCTTCAGCTTGGCGGACCCGGCGGAGACGAAGTACATCGGCGTGAGCGTGTAGGTCCAGGTGCCGAGCTGCGGCTTGGCCGGAAAGTGCTGCCAGCGGTACTTCTGGAACGGCGCCAGGTTCGAGGTGGTCCAGTTCTTCTGCCGCTGCTCGGGCGTCGAGGTGGAATCGAGGCCGGTGGCGAAGTTGAGCCGGTTCATCAGCCATTCCCTGGTGCCGTCCGGCCCGGCGGCCTCGACGGCGAAGCCGGCGAACAGCGGCGTCGCCAGGTGCTGATCCAGGTCGAAGGCCAGGAGCGCCGAGCCGTCGCCGCGGTAGACGGTGAGCGACACGCCGCCCTTGGAAGCCGTGTTGTGAAAACTGGTGGTCATGATGACCTCCATTCATCCATCGTTGTAGAGAACGGGAGCTGCAACAATCCTAAACCAAATTCGCAGATGACGCCACCGCCGCTCAGGCGCCGCTAGCCGCGACACAGGTTCTTAGGCGCCGCCGGCCGCGGTACCGTTACTCGGGCGCCGCGCGTCGCGGCATTGCTTCTCAGGCGCCGCCGGCGCGGCACTGCTTCAGAGGCGCCGCTGATCGCCGCGCCGAGGGCCTGGCCCAGGTCCGCGGCCAGGTCCTCCACGTCCTCCAGGCCGACCGCCAGGCGCACCAGATCCTCCGGCAGCACGTGGCGCCGGCGCACGGCCCGGGGGATGCTGGCGTGCGACATGCGGCACGGCAGGCTGATCTGCGACGCCACGCCGCCGAAGCTGACGGCGATGGCGAAGAGCCGCACCGCCTCGGCCACCCGCCGCGAGGCCTCGACGCTGCCGGTCTCGAAGCTCACCACGCTGCCCGCCCCCTCGGCCTGGCGGCGTTGCAGCGCGTGGCCGGGATGCGCGGCCAGCCCCGGGTAGTGGACGCGGCGCACGCGCCGGTCGGCGGCGAGCAGCTCGGCCAGGCGCCGCGCGCTCGCCTCCTGGCGGTCGAGGCGCACCGCCAGGGTGCGCAGGCCGCGCAGCAGCAGCCACGACTCGAATGGGCCGAGCGCCGTGCCCTCGGCGTTCTGCTGGAAGGCCAGGCGGGCGGCGAGCGCCGGATCGGCCACCGCCACCACGCCGGCGGTCAGGTCGCTGTGGCCGGACAGGTACTTGGTCGCCGAGTGCACCACCAGGTCGGCGCCAAGCGCGATCGGGCGCTGGCGGTAGGGCGAGAGCAGCGAGTTGTCCACCGCCAGGAGCGCGCCGCGGGCGTGGGCGAGGCCGGCCAGGGCGCGCAGGTCGGCGACGTGCAGCAGCGGGTTGGTCGGCGTCTCGGCCAGCAGCAGGCGGGTGCGCGGCGTGATCGCCGCCGCCGCCGCGTCGAGGTCGGCGAGGTCGGCGTAGCGGACGCGCACCCGCTGGCCGTGGAGCACGCGCGACAGCAGCCGGTAGGTGCCACCGTAGAGGTCGTCGCCGGCCAGCACCTCGCCGCCGGTGGCCGCCACCCGCACCACCGCCGCCAGCGCCGCCATGCCGCTGGCGTAGGCCAGGGCGCGGCCCGCCCCCTCCAGGTCGGCCACCCGCTCCTCGAGCAGGTGCCGGGTCGGGTTGCCGCTGCGCGAGTAGTCGTAGGCGCCGCTCTCCAGCGCGGAGGCCTGGGCGAAGGTGGCGGTCTGGTAGAGCGGCGGCGACAGCGCCGCGTGCGGATCGCCGGGGGCGGGCCGGAAGCGGGCGATGCGAGTGGCGATCCTCATCGCCGCACCTCCGGGGCGAGGATGGCGCCCGCGGGCACGCGCGGTCCGGCGGCGGAGGCCGCTGCCGCATCGGTGATGCCGGTGATCTCGGAGGCGGCGGCAGCCTCGAAGGCGGCGGTATCGGCGCCATGGGCGGCATGGGCGGCATCGGTGGCATCGCCGGCATCGGTGACATGGGCGCCATCGGCGGGGAGCCGGGCGGACCACGCGACGAGATCCAGCAGGTCGGCGAAGACCGCCTCGCTGGTCGGCCAGCGGCCGGCGCCGCGGCCGGCGAGGCGCAGCGGCGGGCCGCCCGCGGTCTCGACGACGACGCGGTTCTCCTCGTCCCGCGCGCCGGCCAGGAAGTCGCGGGCGGGGAGGCTCACCGGGTGCACCCGGGCCGCCACCCTGCCGGCCTCGCGGCGGCACTCGGCGACCAGGCGCGGGACCCGGCCGCGGGCGCGCGCCGCGCGCACCGCCGCCGGAGGGAGGCCGGCGATGCCGCGGCAGTCCACGTCGCCCGCGGCCAGCTCGACGCCGAAGGCGGCGCGCGCCAGCAGGCGCAGCTTGCAGGCGGCGTCGCTGCCGTCGAGGTCGTGGGCCGGGTCGGCCTCGGCGAAGCCGCGGGCCTGGGCCAGGCCGACCGCGGCGTCGAGGCTGCTGCCGGCCATCAGCCGGTCGAGCACGAAGTTGCAGGTGCCGTTGAGCACGCCGCGGATGGCGCGCACCTCGCCGCCGGCTCCGCCGATCCCGCCGATCCCGTCAGCGCCGCCGGCCCTCCCGGCCCCGCCGGCCCCCCTATCCCCTTCCCAGCCCATCCAGCCCCTCCGGACGACAGCGCGCGTCACCGCCTCCAGCACCGGCACCGCCCCGCCGGCCGCCGCCGAGCCGAGCAGCACCGTGGCATGGTCGGCGGCCAGCCGCGCCAGGCGCCCGCCCTCCTCCGCCAGCACCAGCTTGTTGGCGGTGACCACGGCGCGGCCCCGGCGCAGGGCGGCGGCGATCAGCCCCGCCGCCGGCTGCCTGCCGCCCAGGAGCTCGACCACCACGTCGCACGGCCGCGCGAGGAGCCGCCACGGCTCGGCGCTCAGCAGCTCCGCCGGCACGCCGGCGCGGGCGTGGCGCTCCGGATGGCGCACCGCGATCCCCACCACCTCGAACCGCTCGGGAGCCGCGAGCAGGTGGCGGTAGACGCCGCCGCCCACCGTGCCCAGGCCGAGGAGCAGGACGCGCAGGCGGCGGGGCGCTGGGCCGGCGGCGGCTCCGGGCCGGCCGCCCGCGCCTGGAGGCTCGATGCCGCCGGGAGGCGCGGCGCCGCCGCCAGGCTCGACGTCGCCGAGGCGCACGTCGATGGCGCCGAGGGGCACGACGCTCCGCGGGCCGTCGAAGCCCGCGGGCAGCGCCACACCGGCGTCACGCGAGCTCTCGCCGCGGCCGACCGCGACATGAGGCCATCCCGGCGGCCCGGCCGGCGGCACGCGGACCGGGATGCCGGCGCGGTCGAGCGCCTGGCGCAGCCGCGCCGCCGCCGCACC
>JASLEW010000184.1 GCA_030150965.1 Thermoanaerobaculia bacterium
CGGCGTGCAGCGCCCGCCCGCCGAGCAGCGAGCCGGCGACCGCGCCGCCCAGGGCGGCGGCCGTCAGCTTGCAGAGGTCACGCCGGTCCAGCTCCACGTTCTTCATGCCGCGTCCTTTCTCGGAAGCTCTCGCGGGAGCTCGTCAGCCCGTCTGCTTCGAGGCTCTGGCGGCCGATTCTAACCTCACGGACGAGACTTGGCGCGGCCTAGAGAAGCACGAAGCCGGGGGCGTCACCGAGCTTGCGGTCGAAGGTCAGCGTGTCGGTGCACCCCGGCGGCGAGGCTTTGCCATCCCAGGAGGTGGTCTGAGAGATCCCCTCGGCCCTCGCGAAAGCTGGCCAGCGCGCGTCGCACGAGATCGCGGTCCTGGATCACCAGCACGGCCGTGCCGAGGAGCTTCTCGATCACGCCGCCGATCTCGTTCCGCGCCAGGACTACAGGCGCGCCCGGCGCAGGCGCAGGGCGTTGGCGATCACCGACACCGAGCTCGCGCTCATCGCGGCGCTGGCGAGCATGGGGGAGAGGAGCAGCCCGAAGGCCGGATAGAGCGCCCCCGCGGCGATCGGCACGCCGAGGAGGTTGTAGAGGAAGGCGAAGAAGAGATTCTGCCGGATGTTGCGCATCGCGGCCCGCGACAGGCGGCGGGCGCGCAGCAGGGCGCGCAGGTCGCCGCCCAAGAGGGTGATGCCGGCGCTCTCGATGGCCACCGCGCTGCCGGTGCCCATGGCGATGCCGAGGTCCGCCTGGGCCAGCGCCGGCGCGTCGTTGATGCCGTCGCCCGCCATGGCGACGGTGTGTCCCCCGGCTTGGAGGCGCGCCACCAGGTCGCGCTTGCCGGCAGGGAGCAGGCCGGCGGCCACGTCGGGCTCGGCGAGCCCCAGGCGGCGGGCGACGGCCCGGGCGGTGACCTCGTTGTCGCCGGTCGCGAGGACCACCCGGAGCCCCTCGCGCCGCAGGCCGGCCAGGGTCTCCGGCGTCGATTCCTTGATCGGATCGGCTGCCGCGAGCAGGCCGGCGATGCGGCCGTCGACCACCACGTAAAGGACGGTCTGGCCGTCCTGGCGCAGCGCCGCGGCGCGCTCGCGCCAGGCGGCGGACGCGGTGGCGGGCTGGGCGTTTCGCTCTGCCGCGTCTCCTGCCGCGGCAGATTTCCCGATCGGCGCGGAGTCGCCTCTGGCGGCCAGCGCCTCCGCCGCCAGCTCCTCATTGCCCAGCGCCACGGCGCTTCCCTCGACGACGCCTCGCACGCCGCGGCCGGTCGCGTAGTGGAACTCGCTCGCCGCGGAGGCGGGCAGCCCGCGCTCGGCGGCGGCGGCGAGGACGGCCCCGGCCAGCGGATGCTCGCTGTGACGCTCCACCGCGGCGGCCAGGCGGAGGACCTCGTCCGCTGCCGCCCGGGCGGCAGCCTCATCCGGGTCGGCACCGGGCCTGGTGGCGCCGGGCGTCTGAAAACCGTCGAGCGTCATTGCACGCCCCGTAGGCGAACTCGCCACGACGGCGCTGACCCGCGGGCGGCCGGTGGTGAGGGTGCCGGTCTTGTCCACCACCACCACGTCGACGCGCTCGAAAGCCTGGAGCGCCGCGGCGTCGCGGATCAGCACCCCGGCGTGCGCGCCGCGGCCGGCCGCCACCATGATCGACATCGGGGTGGCGAGGCCGAGGGCGCAGGGGCAGGCGATGATGAGCACCGCGATCGCCGCGAGCAGGGCGTGGGCGAGGCGCGGCTCCGGCCCGAGCGCCCACCAGGCGGCGAAGGCGGCGGCGGCGGCGGCCACCACCGCCGGCACGAACCATGCCGACACCCGGTCGGCCAGCTGCTGGATGGGGGCGCGGCTGCGCTGCGCCTCCCCCACCATGCCGACGATCTGGGCGAGCACCGTCTCGCTGCCCACCCGCTCGGCGGTCATCACGAAGCTGCCGGCGCCGTTGACCGTGCCGCCGGTCACCCGGTCGCCGGCGGCCTTCTCGACCGCGACGGGCTCGCCGGTGAGCATCGCCTCGTCGACCGCGCTGCGGCCCTCGAGCACCGTGCCGTCGACCGGCACCTTGTCGCCGGGGCGCACGCGCAGGCGGTCGCCGGGAACGACCTCGGCCAGCGGCACCGTGCTCTCGCCGCCCGCGGCGTCGAGGCGCAGCGCCACCGGCGGCGCCAGGTCGAGCAGCGCCCGCAGCGCCGCCCCGGTGCGCCCGCGGGCGCGCAGCTCCAGCACCTGGCCGAGAAGCACCAGGGCGGTGATCACCGCCGCCGCCTCGAAGTAGACCGGCAAGCCGACGCCGGCGCCGCTGGCACCGCCGGCACCGCCGGCGCCATGGGCGCCGGGCGCTTGGCTCACCGCCGCCGGAAAGAGGCCCGGCGCCAGGGTGGCGGCGGCGCTATAGACGTAGGCCGTCCCCGTCCCCAGGGCGATGAGGGTGAACATGTTGAGGCTGCGGTGCACCAGCGACGCCCAGCCGCGCTGGAAGAACGGCCAGCCGCCCCAGAGCACGGCCGGCGTGGCGAGGAGCAGCTCGGCGGCGTTCCGCACCGCGGGCGGCACGGCGCCGAGGAGCCGCATGCCCCCGGGGAGCGCCTCCGCCATGCCCGCCGCCAGGAGCGGCAGGGCCAGGGCGGCGGTCCACCAGAAGCGGCGCTGCATGTCGCGCAGCTCCGGATCCTCGGCGGCCGGCGCACCGGCGCCCGGCAGGGCCGGGGCCCGCGGTTCGAGCGCCATGCCGCAGATCGGGCAGCTCCCCGGCCCGTCGTGCACCACCTCCGGGTGCATCGGGCAGGTGTAGAGGTTGCCGGCGGTCCTGGCCCCGGGGGCCGCGCCGGCCGAGGTGGTTGCGGCCGCTGTGCCGGCGCTCCCCGAGAACCCCGAGCTCTCCGCGATCCCGGAGACCCCGAAGATCATCGCGCCTGCGCTGCCGGCTCCGAGATCCGCCGCGGCTGCCTGCGGCGCCGTCTCCCGCCGCGGGTACCGCTCGGGGTCGCTGCGGAACCGGTCGCGGCAGCCGGCGCCGCAGAAGAAGTGCTGCTCGCCCGCGAAGATCTCGCGGAACAGCGTGCGCTCGGGGTCCACCCTCATGCCGCAGACCGGGTCGCACACCAGGCGCGCGGCACCCGCCGCCGCATCGGCGGAGGCGCCGCCGGCGCCCGGCACGGTCGCGGCGGTAATGCCTGCGTTGCCCGGCAGGGTCTCGATGGCGCCGCCGGTGGCGGGCCTGGTCTCGGCGATGACGCCGGTGGCCGGCCTGGTCTCGGCGACGGCGCCGCCGGTGCCCGGGGCGGTGTCGGCGATGGCACCGCCGGTGCCCGGGGCTGTGTCGGCGAGGGCGCCGCCGGCACCGGTCGTGGTCTGGTGCTCGTGCATGGAGGAGGTTATCCGCTGCCGCCTGTGGACCGCGGCGCGATGGCGCGGCCCGTCCAACCCCTCGAACCCGGCGGCGGCCCCGCCGCATTCCGGGGACGCGGCGCGGTATCCTCTCACGGCGACCGGCCCGGGAGACGGCAGCGCGGGCCGGGAGGAGGATCCATGAGCAGAAGCCGCGGCGCCGCGCGCGCCGTCCTCGCCGCAGCGGTGGCCTGCCTCGCCCTCGTGGGCGCGGGGGCCGCGCCGCGCTGTCTGGCCGCCGCCGAGGTCAGCGTGGCGGTCGCGGCCAACTTCACCGCGCCGCTCGACGAGATCGGCCGCGCCTTCGAGAGGGCGACCGGCCACCGCCTGGTGGTGAGCGCCGGCTCGACCGGCAAGCTCGCGGCCCAGATCCAGAACGGCGCGCCGTTCGAGGTGCTGCTGGCCGCCGACGCCGAGCGCCCGGCGGCGCTCGAAAAGGACGGCACGGCGGTGGCCGGCAGCCGCTTCACCTACGCCCGCGGGCGGCTGGCGCTGTGGAGCGCCGACCCGGCGCTGGTGGACCCGGCGGGCAAGGTCCTGGCGAGCGGCCGCTTCCACCACCTGGCGATCGCCAATCCGGCGCTGGCGCCCTACGGCCAGGCGGCGCAGCAGGCGCTCACCGCCCTCGGCCTGTGGCAGCAGCTCACGCCGCGCCTGGTGCAGGGCGAGGACATCGGGCAGACGTTCCAGTTCGTCGCCGGGCATGCCGCGGAGCTGGGCTTCGTCGCCCTGTCGCAGGTCCTGGCCGCCGGCGCGTCCGGCCAGCCGAAGGGGTCGCTGTGGGTGGTGCCGGAGGACCTCCACCAGCCGATCGCCCAGCAGGCCGTGCTGCTGGCGAAGGGGCGGGCGAACCCGGCGGCCCGGGCGCTGCTCGACTACCTGAAGGGGCCCGAGACGCGCGCCATCCTGGTGCGCTTCGGCTACGCCGCGCCCTGAACGCCGGCGGCGGCCGGCAGCAGCCAGCCGCGGTCGCGGAACACCTGGATGGTCTCCTCCCAACCGGCGACCGCCACGGCCTCCAGCGGGCAGGCGCCCTCGCCGCGCCAGGCGGCGATGTAGCCGGCGATCACCTCGTCGTTGCCGCCCTCGAACAGGGCGTCGCCGACGAAGACCACCCGCTCGATCCCCATGGCGAGCAGGCTGCGCACGGCGTTGGTCTTGTCCATCCGGTCGACGACGAAATCGAACGAGGTCTCGCCGCCCAGCATCATGCGCAGCGCCTTCTCCTCGACCGCCCAGGCCAGGCGCTCCTGGAAGACCTCCAGCATGCGGCGGCGGTAGCGGCGGTCGCGGTCGAAGCCGGCGAAGTGCTCGCGGTTCCGCCGCGCCGCCGCGCTCAGCTCGCCGCGCGGCCGGCCAATCGGCGTCACGTTCAGCATGCCGCCGCGGTTGACCAGGCGCTCGCCGATGACCTCGATGGGGGGCGCGAGCGCAAAGTCGGCGCTGTCGAGCACCTCCTCGACCGCCGCCAGGAGCCGGGCAAAGGCCTCGTCGCCGAAGTGGCGGCGCAGGTCGAACTCGCTCCGCTTGGCGATGGCGAGGGTGGGGCCATAGTCGCACCGGTAGTGGGCGGCGCCGTTGCTGACGAAGGCCTCGAAGCCGCCGCGGTAGCCCGCCTCCCACAGGGGATCGAGGAACTGCGGGCGGACCAGCGCCAGGTCGCTGCCGGCGGCGACATGAAACGGCACCCGCAGGCCGCGGAGGGCCGCGGCCATGGGGGGCAGCAGGCGCTGGCGCGGCGGCGTCAGGGTGCCGTCGATGTCGAGCAGCACGGCGAGGGGCGCGGGTGCCGCGCCGATGACCGGGGCGGCCGGGGCGGCCTGGCCGGGCGGTTGGGGCTGCGGTTGAGCGGCCGTGTCCGTCGCTGCCGGCGGCTGTTGTGCGGGGTGGGCGTGGCTGGATGGCATGGGATTCTCTTTCCTGCGGTGACGATCGGCTGGTGGCGGATGGGTGGCGGACGGCTGGCCGATGGTTGGCGGTGGTGATTCGGTTGGCGGTCTGGCGCTGAGGGCTCAGGACGGCGGTCTGGCGGTGAGGAGCTCAGGGCGGCAGTCTGGTGGTGAGGGGTTCAGGGCTGGCGGTCTGGCGGTGAGGGTCAGGGCGGCGGTGTGGCGAAGTAGGCTCAGGGCTGGCGGTCTGGCGATGTGGGAGTCAGGGCTCGGCGGCGGCGATCAGCTCCCGCACGGCGGCCTCCATCGCGTCGAGCGCCGCGGCGGCGCGCGCGCGGGCGGCGGCGGCGCGCTCCGGTGGGGTCGGCGGCTCGGCCGCCTCCAGGTAGACCTTGAGCTTGGGCTCGGTGCCGCTGGGCCGCAGCCGCACCGTGCGGTCCCCCTCCAGGTGCAGCACGGCGAGCGGCGTGGCCGGCAGCGCCAGCGGGGTGACGCCCGCCCGCGGCGACCGTTCCGGCGTGGCACCGCCTGCCGGCAGCATGGCTTCCGTGGTCTCCGCGGATGCGCCTTGGGGCCGCGGGGCTGGATCGGCGCCGCCTGCCGGACGCCCGCTCGGCGGGGCGCTGCCGTTCTCCAGCGCCAGGCGCTCGCGCGCCGCGAAGTCGCTCAGCGCCTCGATGCGCCGGCCGGCCAGGGTTGCGAGGCGCCCGCCGCGCACCCGCGCGACGATGCTCCGCACCCGCGCCATGGCGTCGGTGGGGGGCAGCGGCAGCGTCAGCGGGCGGGTCTCGACCACGCCGGCCCGGGCCTCGACCTCGGCCAGGCGGCCGAGCAGGGTGCCGCCCGCCGCCGCGGCGCCGCGCGCCATCTCGGCGAGCAGCAGGGCGGCGCTGATGCCGTCCTTGTCGCGCACCGCCGTGCCGACCGAGTAGCCCAGCGCCTCCTCGTAGCCGAAGAGGAAGGCGCCCCCCTGCCGCTCCAGCTCCAGCGCCCGGTTCCAGATCCACTTGAGGCCGGTCAGCGTCAGCTCGCACCGCACGCCGTAGAGGGCGGCGAGGCGCGACAGCAGGCTCGACGACACCACGGTGGTGACCACGAAGGCGCGCCCGTCCGGCCGCCCCGCCGCCTGGTGGAGCTCGAGGAGCTGGTGGCCGAGCAGGCAGCCGAGGTGATCGCCGCTCAGGATCCGATAGCCGCCGTCGGGCCGCCGCACCGCCGCCGCCAGGCGGTCCGCGTCCGGGTCGTTGGCCAGCACCAGCGCCGCCCCCTCGCGCTCCGCCTGGGCGATGGCGCGCTGCAGGGGCTCCGGGTCCTCGGGGTTGGGCTGCCGGATGGTGGGGAAGCTCCCGTCCGGCTCCGCCTGCTCGGCCACCACGCTCACCCCGGCGATGCCGCGCCGCGCCAGCGCCCGCCGCACCAGCGCCAGCCCCACGCCGTGCAGGGGGGTGTAGACGATCCCCGGGGGCTCGCCGGCTGCTGCCGCCGGCGCCGTCGCCGGTGGCGGCGAACCAGGCGAGGCGGCGCCGGAGGCCCCCCGGTCCGGCGCCGCCGCGCCCGGTCCGAGGGTTGCCGCGGCCGCCGTTTCCGGCGGTTCCGCCCGTGCGGCCGCCGCTCCTGGCAACCACGGCACCGGCGGCGTCTGGGCGGCGATCGCCGCCAGGTAGCGCTCCTCCAGGCCGGCGGTGCCCAGGGTGAGCAGTCCCCGCCGCCGTGCCTCCTCGGCCGCCAGGAAGGCCGCCTCCGCCGGCGCGCCGGCGGCCTCGATCGCGGCGCTGATCTCGGCGTCGATCGGCGGGACGATCTGCACGCCGTCCTGCCAGTAGACCTTGATGCCGTTGTACTCGGGAGGGTTGTGGCTGGCGGTCACCATCACGCCGGCGGCGGCGCCGAGCGCGAGCACGCTGAAGGCCAGGAGCGGCGTGGGGCTCGGACGGTCGAGCAGGTGCACGCGCAGATCCAGGGCGGCGAGCGCGCCGCAGACCTCCAGCGCCATCTCCCGCGAGTTGCGGCGCATGTCGTAGCCGACGACCACGGTCTCCGAGGCCCGGGCGCGGGGGACGCGGTCGAGCACCACCCGTCCCAGGCCGGCGCCGACCAGCCGCGCCACGGCGCGGTTCATCCGCATCGGCCCGCCGCCCAGGACGCCGCGGATGCCCGCGGTGCCGAACTCCAGCCGGCCGGCGAAGCGCTCCGCCAGCGCCGCCTCGTCGCCGGAGGCCAGGAGCGCCTGGAGCTCCGCCCGCGTCTCGGGGTCCGGATCGCCGGCGATCCAGGCGCGAGCCCGGTGGCGCAGGGTCGAGGTGGCCGTGGTCATGGGTGCCGGAGTCTCGGGGCGCGGGCCTTCCGCTGGAGCGCCGCGTCCTCGGAAAGCGCAGTAGCCTACCAGGGCGCGCCGCCCGGCGCCATGCCCGTTGCCACCGGCCGAACAAAAGGGGGGCCGACCGAAGCTCGGCCCGGAGAACCCAACCTGCCGACAGCTGCAAGGAAAGAAGAAGCATACCATGAATTCGTAGGATTATAATTGCGTCTTGTCGATATTGCGCCTATATGTGCCTCTGGCCGGCGCCGGCAAGGCCATCCTCCGGATGCTGCCCGGGCTCGGCTCACCGTCAGGCAGCCCGGCTTCACCCTCACCGCGCCGGCTTTCCGCAGGATTCCTGGATCATCCACGATCCCAGGCGCCGCCGGCCACCCAGCGGAGGGCCTCCTCCGCCGCTTCCGCGGCCCGGTCCTCCCGGTGGGCGCCGGCCACCGCGAGCCCGGCGCGGCGGGCGCGGCGCCAGGCGGCCGGGTCGCTCAGCAGGCGGCGGGCGGCGGCGGCAAAGGCCGCGGCGTCACGGCACGGGACGAGCGTTGCGGCGCCGGCGGCGAAATCGCGGTAGCAGGAGACGTCGGAGGCCACGACCGGGACGCCGCAGGCCATCGCCTCCAGGGCGGGGAGGCCGAACCCCTCCTGCTCCCAGGACGGCGCGAGCAGCAGGTCGCAGCCGGCCACCAGGCGCGCCACCGCGGGAGGGGCGAGGCGGTGGTGGAACTCGTCGGGCTCCAGCTCCTGGCGCTCGGCGGCCGTCAGCGGCCACTGCGACAGGCGCGCCAGGCGGCAGGCGAACCCGTCCTGGCGCAGCAGGCGGACGGCGGCGAGCGCCGTGGCCACCCCCTTCCAATCGATCTCGAACGGCGAGGCGACGAGGATGCGCGGCAGCCGGCCGGGGCCGCGCGGCGCTCCCGGGCCGTCCGTTGCGGCGCTCTCCGGCGGGCCGGCCGCCTGCTGCCCGGCGGCGCCGCCCCGCGGCTGCCAGAACGGCTCCAGCGGCTGCGGCACCACCCGTGCCGGACGGCCGAAGCGGCGGCGCAGGAGGTCGGCCAGGTGCGGCGATCCTTGCCGCCTATGCCCGGCGCGTGCCGGCGCTGGCGGTGGCGCCGCACC
>JASLEW010000211.1 GCA_030150965.1 Thermoanaerobaculia bacterium
AGACCGTCCTCGATCCCCTCGCCCGCTGCCGGCATGCCACTCTCACCGCCGCCAGCGCGCCGCCGTCCCTGCGCCTCGTGCTCGCCGGCTGCAACACCGAGGCGCCGCGGCCGGAGGCGCGGTAGCGCCGGCGGAGATCAGCCGCAGATCACGCCGCTGTGGAACCGGTTCGAGACCGCGCCCCGGGTAACCTGGCGCAGGGCATCACGTTGCTCAGGAGACTCCAAGAGCCTGAGGGTGTCCTTGGTGAGGCTGCCGGCCCCTCAGCAGCCGGTCTGAACGCAAACCAGGCAATCGCCGACCGTCATGACCCTGCAGCAATCCGGGGGCAATTGCGGGCAGGCGAAGATTCCTGGAGTTTCTCCGCTTCCAGTCCGCGAGGCTGCGATCAGGCTCAATCCGAACACGAGAGTTGCGGCGAGAAGCTTTCTCATCGGGTACCTCCTGAAAGCACTGTAGGCATGTAGTAGATGTGTGTCAACGATCACCAGGTCTGGTGGTCCGGGCACGGGCCGGCCAGGTGTCCCGTCGTCTGGCCACGTAAGGTCATCTCCGGTGCCGCCATGGCATCCACTAGACACAGAACAACAATTTGATGTAAGTTTTTTCAGCTGCTGTCTAGAAAGGGGCTTTCCATATGATGATTTCGACCTGGCAGTCGTTGTCAGTCGTTGGACGCCGCTCGCCTGGCGGCAGGCGCCTGGCAATCCTTGCCGCGGTGTCGGCGGCCACCGCCCTCGCCCTGGCCCTCGCGGGATGCGCGGCGGCGGTGCGCGGCAGGACCGCGGCTTCCGGCGCCGCCGATCCGCGGCTCGAGCCCGCGGCCGAGAGGGAGGCGCCGCCCTACCGCATCGCCCGCGGCTTCCCGGCCATCCCCAACGACGAGCAGCTGCAGGGCCTTCGGCCGCGGCGGCCGGCGCCGGCAGCGCACGCGGCGGCCGGCGCCGCCACGGTCCCCGGCACCTGGAGCGGGCGCGGCAGCACCAACCAGGCCGGCCGCACCCAGGTCGTCGCCGTATCGGCCGACGGCCAGAGCCTGCTGGTCGGCACCGGCGGCGGCAACATCTTCGGCGGCTCGCCGCAGGCCGGCTGGCAGCCGCGTGCCGACAGCCTCGATCTCGGCAGCACCGCGCTCGGCGTCCGGTCGCTGGTGGTGGCGCCGGGCAACCCCGAGGTCTGGCTGGCGGCCGGCTACTACGGCAGCGTCGAGTTCAGCATCGACGGCGGCGCCACCTGGAGCCTCTCCGCCGGCATCGGCGGGCTGGGCTCGATCTTCCGCGTCGCGCGGGACGGCGGCAACCCGCGCACCGTCTATGTCCTCGCCGGCCTGTACAACGGCACGGCGCAGATCTTCCGCTCGACCGACGGCGGCCAGAGCTTCACCGGCCTCGCGACCCTCCCGCTGGCCGGCAACGACGGCGGACCCATCGCGCCCGGGGCCGACCTGTGGACCAGCCGCACGGCCTCGGGGCCGCTGTACGTCATGCTGCCGACCGGGCAGCTGCTGCGGTCGACCGACCAGGGCGCCACCTTCGCGCCGCTCGGCGCCGCCGGCCCGGGAAGCTCCAACATGGCCGTGCTCGCCGGCTCGGAGGCCGGCGCACCGACCCTTTACGCCCTGCTCGGCAACGACTTCGGCAGCTGGGTGCTCTACGGGTCGGACGACGGCGGCAAGAGCTGGTCGCAGCGCTATGCCGTGAGCAAGAGCAACATCTGGTACAGCGGCAACGGCCGCATGGCGACCTCCAGGTCCAACCCGAAGCTCGTGCTGTTCGGCGGCGTCCTCCTCTACCGCTCGACCGACGGCGGCCGGACCTTCCAGCAGGCTCCCTCCGATTACCCCCAGAACCCGCGCACCCAGCTGCACGTCGACGTCGACGGCCTCGATACGCTCGTCTGGCAGGGGCGTGAGACGCTCTTCGTCAACACCGACGGCGGCACCTACATGTCGGGCGACGGCGGCGCCAGCTACCAGAACATCTCGTTGCAGCAGTTCCCTGACTCCCAGTACTACAGCACCTATTCCAGTCCGCAGAATCCCGACCTGATCCTCGCCGGCGCGCAGGACCAGGGGCTCCAGCTCTCCCATCCGGCCGCCGGCCAGATGGCCTTCGACCAGGTCTTCGGCGGCGACTTCGGCGCGCTCACCTCGAGCTCCGGCCAGTTCAAGGACGTGTTCTTTGCCGGCTTCAGCGCCATCGGCTACGCGCCGGACGCCTCGCAGGTGGGGGCCAATACCATCTTCATCTCCATGCCGCCGTTCACCGGCCGCTTCGGCCTGTTCTCGGTGCTGCTCGCCGACCCCGAGGACCCGACGAGCGTCTACGCGGCCGGCGACCACATCTACCACATCCTGCACGCCGACCAGGGGGGAGACGCGCCCCAGGTGCGGCTGCCGCAGGACTTCACCAACGGCGGCAACGATTTCATCGCCGCGCTCGCCATCTCGCCGGCGGACAAGAACTACTGGTACGCCGTCACCATCGACGGCGTCTTCTGGTCCTCGCACGATCACGGCGTCACCTGGCAGACCTCGTCGGCGGGCAGCACCTCCGGCCGGTCGCTCCTGGCCTCGGCGCAGGACCCGAACACCTGCTATGCCGGCACCGGCTTCGCCGACGATCCGGTGGTCATGACCACCGACGGCGGCGCCAGCTGGACATCGATCTCGAACGGCCTGCCGTCGACCCAGGTGTGGGCGCTGGCCTTCGACGATCCGGCGAAGGGGAACCTCTACGCCGCGACCGACGACGGCCCCTTCGCCTACGACGCCGGCGCCGGCACCTGGAACAGCCTGCTCGGCGGCGGGGCGCCGGCGACCCGCTACTTCGGCGTCGAGGGGGTGCCCGCGGCCGGCGTCGTCCGCTTCGCCACCTTCGGCCGCGGCATCTGGGACTACAGCCCGGCCGGCAGCGCGCCGCCGCCGCCCCCACCGCCGCCCGGCAAGTGCACGCCCGGGACCGCCACGCTCTGCCTGGCCGGCGGCCGCTTCCAGGTGCAGGCCACCTGGCAGAACCAGTTCAACGACACGAGCGGCCAGGCGATGGCGCTGCCGCGCACCGACGAGACCGGGTTCCTGGCCTTCACCGACCCCACGAACGTCGAGCTGATCGTCAAGATCCTCGACCTCGACGGCACCTTCAAGGTCTTCTACGGCGAGCTCACCGACCTGCACTTCACGCTCACCGTGAGCGACGTCGCGACCGGCGCCGTCAAGACCTACACCAACACCGCCGGCGACTGCGGCGCGATCGACGAGACCGGGTTCAAGGACGCCGCCGCGAAGCTGGCGCTCGCCGGCGGCTCCGGCCGCTCCACCGCGCCGGGCACGGCCGCGCCGGCCGCCCTGCCGCCAGCCACCGCCGTGCTGGAGCCGGCGGCAGCGCTCGGGCTGGCGGCACCCGGCAGGTGCCGGCCCAGCTCCAGCACCCTCTGCCTGATGAACGACCGCTTCGCGCTCGGCATGCAGTGGTCCAATCCCGGCAACGGCACGAGCGGCAACGGCAGTGCCGTGCCCCTCAAGAGCGATCTCTCCGGCGCCTTCTACTTCACCGACCCCGCCGACCTCGAGCTGGTGGTCAAGGTGCTCGACCTGGGCAGCCGCATCGCGGTCTTCTACGGCACCCTCTCCGACCTCGAATACACCCTGACCGTGACCGACACCACGAGCGGCCAGGTCAAGAGCTACCACAATCCGGCCGGCAACTACTGCGGAGGCAGGGACGACTCGGCCTTCACCCCATGAAGCCCCTGCGGCAGCCCCTGCGGCGGTAGTGGCTCGCCGCAGGGGCCGGCGCCGCCGCGCTACGTCGGCGGACAGGCGCCGCCGGAGCAGGGGATGGCGGCGCTGCAGATCGGCGGGTGGGAGTTGTTGCCGCCGCGCACCGAGTCGAGGCCGGTGAGAGTTTCCTTGTGCAGCAGAAGCTTCTGTTGTGTTTTCTTCATGTCAGGAATAGTGCGCGAGCCGCCGGAAGCGAGACAGCGGTGCGTCGGCGCGGGGTGCGGCGGTAGTGGGGCAGGCCCGTTTCAGCTCAGTAGCCGACGCACTGGGTGTACATCACGGCGCACGTGGACGCGGTTGCGGCCGGGGTGCACCCGTTGAGCTGGCTCACCGCCCCTGCCGGCTCCCGGAGGTCGTCGTGGCTGAGAGAGGTCAGGGTCTCGCGGTTGAGCTTCAGGGGCTTCAGGATCTTCTTCTTCATGAGTTGTTCTCCAGGGTTGGGGAATTACCGGTCTGCGTAGCTTAGTTCAACCTTGGAGATCAAGCCAAAGCTGGGCGGCCGAATTGACACCCGGGAAGGAATCCCTTAGCCTTCGCGTTTGCCCGGCTGGGGGTAGGTGTATGAAGATTTGGTTGGACCAGGTACGCGAGCAGCCCTGCAGCTGGGACGAGACGGAGAGCATCGCGCCGGAGGCGCTGGACCGCCCGGAGGTGCTGGCGCTGGGTCCGGTGGGCTGGCGCGGACAGGTCACCTACGCCGAGCCGGCCTATCTGCTGCGCGGCCAGCTCTCCTACGATCAGACGCTGGCCTGCATCCGGTGCCTCAAGCCGCACGTGGTGGGCACCAGCGCCGCCATCGATCTGCTGGTCGAGGTGGAGGAGCTGTCGCCGCGCGCGGCGAAGAGCCGGCGGGCGCAGGAGGAGGCCGAGGTGGAGCTGGTGGAGGCGGATCTGGGCACCGTGATCGTGCCGGCCGGCGCGGGCGGCGTGCTGGACACGCTGCCGCTGGTCATCGAGCAGCTCCAGCTCAACGTCCCGATGAAGCCGCTGTGCTCGCCGGGATGCCTGGGCCTCTGTCCGCGCTGCGGCGCCGAGCTCAACCTGCTGCCGGACGGGGTGTGCTCCTGCGGACCCAAGGCGGTGGACCCGCGCTGGACGGTGCTGGCGCCGCTGGCGCAGGCCGCCGCGCCGCCGGCTCCGGCGGCTTCGCCGGCGCCGAAAGCGCGGCGCCACCGCCGATGATCCAGATTTGAATGTCAGACCTCGGGAGGCTCGACGACCATGCCGAATCCAAAACACCGACACTCCTCGGCGCGCCGCGACCGGCGCCGCGCGCACGATGCCCTGGCGCAACCCGCCACCTCGATCTGTTCCCACTGCGGCGAGGCGAAGCTGCCGCACCGCGCCTGCCCGCATTGCGGCTTCTACAACGGCCGGCCGGTGATCGAAGGGAAAGAGGCCAGCTAGCCGCGCCGGCACCGGCGCCCACCGCGCCGCCGCCTCCACCAGAGACCGAGCGCCTGCCGGACCTCGCCGCGCCGCCTGCTGCCGGCGGCGCGGGCGGGGGCCACGGGAAAGACCATGCCGATCGCAGTTGACGCCATGGGAGGCGATTTCGCGCCGCAGAGCACGGTGGCGGGAGCGGTGCGCGCGGCGGTGGACGACGGCGCCACGATCCTCCTGGTCGGCGACCGCCCGCGGCTCGAAGCCGAGCTGGCCCGCAATCACCAGGGGGCGCACGGCGCGGCCGGGGGCGGGCTCGACCATCGCATCACCATCGTCCACGCCGAGGAGGTCGTCGGCATGGACGAGCCGGCGATCAGCCCGATCCGCAAGAAGCGCCGCTCCTCGATCCGCATCTGCGCCGAGCTGGTCAAGGAGCGCCGCGCCCAGGCCATGGTCACCGCCGGCAACACCGGCGCCGCGATGATCGTCGCCAAGATGGTCATCGGCACCGTGCCGGGCGTCGACCGGCCCGCCCTGGCGGCGGTGTTCCCCAACCCCAAGGGGCACACCGTGGTGCTCGACGTCGGCGCCAACGTGGACAGCAAGCCCGAGCACCTGCGCGAGTTCGCGGTGATGGGCCACTTCTACGCCCAGGAGGTCATCGGCACGCCGTCGCCGCGCATCGGGCTGATGTCGATCGGCGAGGAGGAGGGCAAGGGCACCGACCTGACCCGCGAGGTGTTCAAGGCCCTCAAGGCCACCGGCCTCAACTTCGTCGGCAACGTCGAGGGGCGCGACGTCTTCAAGGGGTCGGTGGACGTCATCGTCTGCGACGGCTTCGTCGGCAACGTGATGCTCAAGAGCGCCGAATCGCTGGCCGAGCTGATGGGCCGGATGCTGCGCGAGGAGCTGTCGCACGGCCTGCGCAGCAAGCTCGGCTATCTGCTGCTGCGGCCGGGCTTCAACCGCTTCCGCCAGCGGATCGATTACACCGAGTACGGCGCCGCACCGCTCCTGGGGATCGGCGGCGGCTGCTTCATCGGCCACGGCCGCTCCAACCCGCGCGCCATCCAGAGCGCCATCCGCCGCGCCGTCGAGTTCAGCAACGCCCGGCTCGACCGCAAGATCGGCGACAAGCTGGCCGAGCTGCACGGCCAGGACAACGGCAGGGCGGAGCAGGGCGGCTGACGCCCCGTCCGCCGGCCCCCGAGGTGCCCGTCATGACGCGCCGCATCGCACTGGTGTTCCCCGGCCAGGGATCGCAGAAGGTCGGCATGGGCCGGGCCTGGGCGGAGGCGTCGCCCGCCGCGCGCGCCGCCTTCGCCGAGGCCGACGAGGCGCTGGCGCTGCCGCTCACCCGCCTCTGCTGGGAGGGGCCGGAGGAGGAGCTGAACCTCACCGCCAACACCCAGCCGGCGCTGCTCGCCGTGTCGGTGGCCATTCACCGGGCGCTGACCGCGGCGGAGCCGCCGGCCGGCCTCGACGCCTCCGGCCCGCCCTGGCCGCCGCTGCCGGCGCCGGTGGCGGTGGCCGGCCACAGCCTGGGAGAGTACTCGGCGCTGGTGGCGGCCGGAGCCCTCGACTTCGGCGACGCCCTGCGCCTGGTGCGCCGCCGCGGCGAGCTGATGCAGGAGGCGGTGCCGGTGGGCGTGGGCGCGATGGCGGCGCTGATGGGGCTCGACGCCGCGGCGGTCGAGGCGGTGGCCGCCGACGCCGCGGCGGCGGTGCCGGGCGAGGTGTGCGCCGTCGCCAACCTCAACGGCCCGGGCCAGACGGTGCTGGCCGGCCACCGCGCGGCGATCGAGCGGGCGGTGGCGCTCGCCAGGGAGCGCGGCGTGCGCAAGGCGACGATGCTCGCGGTCTCGGCGCCGTTCCACTCGCCGCTGATGCGGCCGGCGCGCCTGGCGATGGCCGAGCTGCTGGCCCGCGCCACGGTCCGCGACCCCGCCGTGCCGGTGGTCACCAACGTGGACGCGGCGCCCGTGACCACCGGCGGGGCGGCGCGCGACGCGCTGATCCGCCAGATCGACAGCCCGGTGCGCTGGGTGGAGTGCATGGAATGGATGGCGTGCGAGGCCGGCGTCGGCGCCCTCCTGGAGGTGGGCTCGGGCAGCGTCCTCTCCGGCCTCAACCGCCGCATCGTGACCGGGGTGCAGGCGGCGTCGCTCGCCGAGCCCGAGCTGCTGCGCAAGCTCCTGGAAGGCTGGGCCGCCGCCGAGGCGGCGGCGGAGGGCGCGCCCGCGGGCCGGGACGCCGCGCCCGCCGTCCCGGAGAAGGAGGGAGCCCCCCGATGAGCATCTTCCGCCTCGACGGACGCACCGCCCTGGTCACCGGCGCCTCGCAGGGCATCGGCGAGGCGGTGGCGCGCCTGCTCGCGGCCCAGGGCGCGCGGGTGGTGCTGGCCGCGCGCTCCACCGACCGCCTGCAGGCGCTGGCGGGCGAGATCGCGGCGGCCGGCGGGCACGCCCATCCGCTCACCCTCGACGTCTCCCAGCCCGAGGAGGCCGCGGCGCGGCTCAAGAGCCTGCCCGAGGACGTGGCCGCCATCGACATCCTGGTGAACAACGCCGGCATCACCGCCGACAACCTCCTGGCCCGCATGGCGCTCGCCGATTGGGAGCGGGTGCTGCGCACCAACCTGACCGGCGCCTTCGCGCTCACCCGGGAGGTGGTGCGCGGCATGATGCGGCGGCGCTGGGGGCGGATCGTCAACGTCTCCTCGGTGGTGGGGATGATGGGCAACGCCGGGCAGGCCAACTACGCGGCCGCCAAGGCCGGCCTGATCGGCTTCACCAAGGCGCTGGCCCGCGAGCTGGGCAGCCGCGCCATCACCGTCAACGTGGTGGCGCCGGGTTACATCGAGACGGCGATGACCGCGAGCCTGCCGGAGGCGGCCCGCGCCGAGCTGAGCAGGGGCATCGCGCTCCAGCGCCTGGGCCGGGTGGAGGACGTGGCGGCGGCGGTGCTGTACCTGGCGAGCGAGGAGGCGGGCTACGTCACCGGGCACACGCTGAACGTGTCCGGCGGGCTGTATATCTGATCCCCGCCGCGGAAGGATGGCGGGGCGCCGGCGGTTGTGCTGGTCGGGTTGGACCAAGGGGTGGGCTTTATGCTAGAACCGCGCTCTACGCGCCCAAGGCGGGACGGTGTCTGCCGGTCAAATCATGGAGGGCGAAACCGATGGCTGTAGCGGATCGAGTCAAGAGCATCATCGTCGAGCAGCTCGGGGTGGACGAGGAAGAGGTGACCCTGGACGCCAGCTTCACCGACGACCTGGGAGCCGACTCGCTGGACATCGTCGAGCTGGTGATGGCGTTTGAAGAGGAGTTCGGCATCGAGATCCCGGACGACGAGGCGGAGAAGATCGGCAACGTCAAGGAGGCGGTCGCCTACATCGAGCAGAACGTCGGCGATCAGAACTGACCGCCGCGGTCGCGCATCCTCACCGGGAACCCCGTCCAGACCTTGACCCCCACAGTGCGCCGCCGCGTCGTCGTCACCGGTGTCGGCCTGGTGTCCCCCCTGGCGGTGGGCACCCGGGCGACCTGGGAGGCGCTGCTCGCCGGCAGGAGCGGCATCGGCCCCATCACCCACTTCGACGCCGGCGACTATCCGGTGCGCATTGCCGGCGAGGTGAAGGGCTTCGATCCCCGCGACTACGTCGACAAGAAGGACGTCAAGAAGAGCGACACCTTCATCCACTACGCGCTGGCGGCGTCGCGCTTCGCGATCGAGGATGCGGGCCTGGTGATCGACGAGGGCAATGCCGACCGGGTGGGCGTGGTCATCGGCTCCGGCATCGGCGGATTGCCGCTGATCGAGGCCACCCACAGCGTGCTGCTGGAGAAGGGGCCCGGCCGCGTCTCGCCCTTCTTCATCCCGGGGCTGATCGTCAACATGGCGGCCGGCCAGGTCTCCATCCACCACGGCGCGCGCGGCCCCAACACCGCGCCGGCGACCGCCTGCACCACGGGCCTCCATGCCGTCGGCGATGCCTACCGCCTCATCCAGGAGGGGCATGCCGACGCCATGATCGCCGGCGGTAGCGAGGCGGTCATCACGCCGCTCGCCATCGCCGGCTTCTGCGCCATGCGCGCCCTGTCGCACCGCAACGAGGAGCCCGAGCGCGCCTCGCGGCCCTGGGACGCGCAGCGCGACGGCTTCGTCATCGGCGAGGGCGCCGGCATCGTGGTGCTCGAGGAGCAGGAGCTGGCGGAGCGGCGCGGGGCGCCGATCTACGCCGAGGTCGCCGGCTACGGCATGAGCGCCGACGCCCACCACATCTCGGCGCCGGACCCCGAGGGCGACGGCGCGCGGCGCTGCATGCAGGCGGCGCTCGCCGACGCCGGGCTGCCGCCGTCGGCGGTGGATTACATCAACGCCCACGGCACCTCCACCCAGCTCGGCGACCTGTCCGAGGTCAGGGCCGTCCACAAGGTCTTCGGCGAGCACGCGAGGAGCCTGGCCGTGTCCTCCACCAAGTCGGCGACCGGCCACCTCCTGGGTGCGGCCGGCGGGCTCGAATGCGGCATCCTGGCGCTCGCCGTGCGCCACCAGATCCTGCCGCCGACGCTGAACCTGGAAGAGCCCGGCGAGGGCTGCGACCTCGATTTCGTGCCCCACCGGGCGCGGCCGGCCGACCTGCGCTACGCGCTGACCAACTCGTTCGGCTTCGGCGGCACGAACGGCGCGCTGATCCTGCAGCGATACGGCGCCCGGCCGTAACGCCCCGCCGCGCGCCCGCCCCGAAACCTTCCCGCCGCCACCCCGTAGTGGGGGTGCAGCAGGAGGTGCCCCATGGCCGACCGACTCTCTTCCCCACAGCCCATCCGCCCCCGGCCGCGGCACACCGGCGGGCGGTTGACGGTGCTCGCGACGCTCGCTCTCGCCGCCGGCCTCGGCGCCGCCGGCCGGCTGGCCGCCGAGCCCCAGACGCGCACCTTCCGCCAGAGCTTCCCGGTCACCGCGGGCACCGCCGTCCGCCTCGCCAACCTGGCCGGCCAGGTGGAGCTGGTTGCCGGCAGCGGCAATCAGGTGGTGGTCGATGCCACCGTCCACGCGGAGGCCTCGGGATCGGCCGAGACGCAGCGCCTGGTGCAGGAGATGCAGTGGGTGGCGGCCAGGGATGCCAAGGGGCGCGACGAGTGGGCGCTCTCCTACCCGGTCGACCGCTACCACTCCTTCTTCTACCCGCAACCGCGCGGCAAGGAGGAGTCGGCCTTCTGGAGCCTGTTCGACAGCAGCTCGTCCTCGACCACCTACCGCGGCGAGCGGGTGCGCGTCTACACCGGGCGGCACTCGTCGGCGCCGACCCTCTACGTCGATCTGCGCGTCGCCGTGCCGCCGTCGAGCGTCCTGGCGGTGCGCAACCTCGCCGGCAAGGTGCACGGCGGCGCCCTCGCCGGCAGCCTGGCGCTCGACACCGGCAATGCCGACATCCAGCTCGACGGCTTCTCCGGCCAGCTCCGCCTCGACACCGGCTCGGGCGACGTGCTGCTCGGCGCCTGCCGCGGCGAGACCGCCATCGACACCGGCTCGGGCGACGTGGTGGTGCGGCAGCTGGTGGGCAACGCGAGCATCGACACCGGCTCGGGCGACGTGCGCATCGAGCGGGTGGCGGCCGGCAGGCTCGCCGTCCACACCGGCTCGGGCGACGTGACGGTGCGCGACGGCTCGGCCGGCAGCCTCAACTTCCACACCGGCAGCGGCGGCGTGCGCGTGCTGGGCGTCGACTCGGAGGAGGTGGTCGCCGGCACGGCGTCCGGCGACGTCCGGCTGTCCTGCCCGCTCGGCCACACCCGGCACCTGACGGCGCGCACCGGCAGCGGCGACGTGACCATCCTGGCCGGCGCCGCCGACTCCTTCGACCTTACGGCGCAGCAGGGCAGCGGCGACCTCTCGGTCGGCTACCACGACGCCGTGCTGCGGCGGTCGAGACGCGACAAGCTGGTGGGCGCGCGCCGGGGCGACGGGCGCACGGTCATCGAGGTCAGGACCGGGAGCGGCGACTGCTCGATCCGGCCGCAGGGGAGCGGCGGCGGCTCCGACTGACCTCTACATCTTGCCGTAGTTGGGGCCGCCCCCGCCCTCGGGGGGCACCCAGGTGATGATGCCGTAGGGATCCATGATGTCGCAGGTCTTGCAGTGGACGCAGTTCGAGGCGTTGATCTGCAGCCGCCGTCCGCCCGCCGCGCTGGAATCGGCCACCATCTCGTAGACCGCCGCCGGACAGAAGCGCTCGCAGGGGTTGGCGTACTCGGCGGTGCAGCGGCTCACGCACACGTTCGGATCGGCGACGTGCAGATGGACCGGCTGGTCCTCGTCGTGCGCCGTGCCGGACAGGTAGACGTCGGCCAGGCGGTCGAGGACCAGCTGGGTGCCGCCGGCCAGCGCCTGCAGCTCCGCTCCCTGCGGCAGGGGCGGCGACGGCTGCTGGCCGCGCCCGGCGGCGGAGGTGAGCGGCACCAGGCGCTCGGGGCCGGAGCGGGTGGCGAGCCGGTTGAAGAGGCCCCAGCCGCGCCCGCCGGTGACCAGCCCGAGCCCGGCCTGGAGCATCCCGGCCGCCAGGCCGTGGTCGAACGACTGGTGGAAGTTGCGCACCGGCCACATCTCCTCGCGGATCCAGCTCGCCTCGACCTTGGCGGCGTAGCGGGCGGCGAGGGCGGAGGGGGCTCCGGCTCCGGCGGGCGGCGCCGGCGCCGCCAGCTCCTCGAAGATCGCCTCGGCCGCCAGCATCCCCGACTTCATGCCGAGGTGGATGCCCTTGAGCCGCTGGCTGTTGAGGAAGCCGGCGGAGTCGCCGATCAGCAGGAAGCCGTCGCCGCCGAGCCGCGGCAGCGACCACCATCCCCCCTCGGGGATCGCCTTGGCGCCGTAGAAGGCGGGCTTGCCGCCGGCCAGCAGGCGGGCGATGTCGGGGTGGGTCTTGAAGCGCTGGAATTCGCGGAAGGGATCGAACAGCGGGTTCTCGTAGTCCAGCCCCACCACCAGGCCGACGATCAGCTGGTCCCCCTGCATGCCGTAGACGAACCCGCCGCCGAAGGTGTGGAAGCCGAGCGGCCAGTTGAGCGTGTGGATGACCTGGCCGGGCGCGAAGCGCCCCGGCGGCACGTCCCACACCTCCTTGAGGCCGATGGCGTAGAGCTGCGGGTTGCGGCCGTGCCACAGGCCGGACCCCTGCCCCGGCGGCGCGAGCTGGGCGTCGAGCTGCTTGACCAGGGTGCCGCGCGGCCCCTCGCCCAGCACCACGCAGCGGGTGCGGATGTCGATGCCGGGCTCGTAGTTGCCCTTCTTCTCGCCGTGCCTGCCGACGCCCTTGTCGCCGGTGCGCACGCCCACCACGCGCCCGTCCTCGACCAGCGCCTCGGCGGCGGGGAACTCGTTGAAGATGTCCACGCCGGCGGCCTCGACGCGGGGCGCCATCCAGCGCAGGAGCTTGCCCAGCGACGCCACGTAGCAGCCGTGGTTCTGGAGCGGCGGCGGGATGGGCAGCGACCAGGACCCGCCGCGGGTCAGGAAGAGCACCTGCTCGCGGCCGACCGGCGCCTCGAAGGGCGCGCTCGACCAGTCGTCGGGGAACAGCTCGACCAGCGCGCGCGGATCGACCACCGCGCCGGAGAGCGCGTGGCTGCCGATCTCCCGGCCCTTTTCCAGCACCGCGATCGACAGCTCGAGCGGCCGGGCGGCGCCCTCGTTGTGGCGGCGCACCAGGCGGGCCAGGTGGAGGGCGCCCGCCAGGCTGGCCGGCCCGGCGCCCACGAACAGCACATCGATCTCCAGGGTCTCGCGCTCTTCGCTCATGCCGTCGGCGGATGCTACCACTCGGCCGGCGGCGCGGCGCGGCGCCGGCTCAGCCGGCGGTGGCCTGGAGCGAGGCCTGGGTGGTCACCAGGGTCTCCTCGTCGGTGGGCAGGCCGGCGGCCAGCCAGGAGTCGAGGCCGCCTTCGAGCGGCCGGACGCGGGTGAAGCCGTGATCCATCAGGGCGCGGGCCACCCGCGCGGCCGAGGCCTCGTTGGGGCAGGTGCAGTAAAGGACGATCTCGTTGTCGGTGGGCAGCGACGCCAGCTGCTCGCCGATCTCCTCCAGGGTCATGCGCAGCGCGCCGGGGATGTGCTGGGTGGCGAAGCTGCTGCCGGTGCGCACGTCGACGATGGCCGGCGCGTGGCCGCTGTCGATCAGCCGGCGCAGCTCGGGCACGGTGATGCGCGCGAGCCGGAGGATCTTGTAGAAACGCCGCCGCTCCCACCACTTGAGGGCGATGACGGTGGCCAGCCCGGCGCCGGCCAGGACCACCGCCCAGAGGCCGAGCTGGTGGAGGTAGGCGAGCGTGCGCCGCACCGTGCCGTGGAACAGGAACCCGAGGCCCACGGCCGACCCCGCCCAGAGGAGGTTCCCGACCCCGTCCCACAGCAGGAAGGCCGGCAGCGGCACCCGCGCGGCGCCGGCCAGCGGCAGCACGACGATCGAGTAGCCGGGCACGAACTTCGAGTAGAGCAGCGACGCCAGGCCGCGGCGGGCGAACAGCGCCTGCGTCTGGCGCTCGCACCCCTCCGGCGACAGCGCGATGCGGCAGATGAAGCGCACCACCCGCTCGCCGCGCCAGCTGCCGAGCCCGAACCAGCCGAGATCGATCGCCAGGGGCGTCGCCACGGCGATCAGCAGCAGGGGGAGCACCGGCAGCGTGCCCGTCGCCGAGAGCGCGCCGGCCACGAACAGCGCCGGCAGGGCCGGCACCGGCACGCCCACCCGTTCGGCCACGGCGTTGGCGAAGATGAACGCCAGGCCGTGGCGGCCAAATTGTGCGAGCAGATCATCCATGGAGGGGAACCCCGCAGCTCTTCGCGCCCCCGCGGCGGTCGGAACTACCGCTCAATTCTCGCATGCCACGCCGACTCGCGGAAGGGACTCGCGCTCCTCTGTCGTTTCCATCTCGCCGCTCCCGGCGCCACGACCGGTGCCGGTGAGATCGCCGCGCCCCCGGCCTGATGATCCACCGGTGGCGCCGCACCGCCGCGGCCACGACCGCGCCGCGCGAGACGCAGGAGGAGCCTGCAACGATGAAGCCAGCAGCGATGAAGCGGCAGCGATCGAGCCGGCGGCGACGAGGCCGGCGGCGGTCGAGGCACGATCGCGGTTATCCTACGGCGTGCCTCGCGTGACCCTGATCGCGACCCTCACCACGCCGCCGACCGCGGAGGCGGCGGCCGGCCTGGACGGGGCGGAGTGGTTGGAGGTGCGGGCTGACCTGGTGGGCGACCTCGACCCCGCCCCCCTGCGCGGCCTCTTCCCCGGCAAGCTCCTCTACACCCTGCGCAGCCGCGCCGAGGGGGGCGGCTTCGACGGCTCGGCCGAGCGCCGCAAGCGCCGCCTGCTGGAGGCGGCGCCGCGCTACGACCGCATCGACCTGGAGGGCGCGCGCGACCTGACCGAGGAGATCCTCGATGCCGTGCCTGCCGAGCGGCGGGTGATCTCCTGGCACGGTCCGGCCACCGACCTGGACGGCCTGGCGGCCTGCTTCGCCAGGCTCGCCCTGGCCGACGCCGCCCTCTACAAGCTCGTGCCCGCGGCCACCCGGGCGGGCGAGGAGCTGCCGGCCCTCCAGCTGCTGCATCAGCTCGGGCGGCGCGACGTGACCGCCTTCGCCGGCGGCGCGTGCGGCGCCTGGACGCGCCTGGTGGCGCCCCTCCTCGGCGCGCCGGTCGTCTTCTGCGCCGCGGGGGATCCGCCGGGGGCCCCGGGACAGCCCACCCTGCGCAGCCTGCGCGAGGACCACGGCCTGCCGGACCTGCCGCCCGCGGTCTGGGGAGCGATGGAGGCCGGCAGCCTCGACCTCTTCGGCCTGGTCGGCAACCCCGTCGCCCACTCGCTCTCGCCGCGCCTGCACAACGGCGCCTACCGCGAGCTGGGCATCCCGGCCCTCTACCTGCCGTTCCACGCCGAGTCCTTCGGCGACTTCTGGCTGGAGGTGGTGGAGGAGGGTGTGCTGGAGAATCTCGGCCTGCCCGTGCGCGGCCTGTCGATCACCGCCCCGTTCAAGGCGGCGGCCCTGGCCGTCGCGGGAGCGGAGAGCCCC
>JASLEW010000214.1 GCA_030150965.1 Thermoanaerobaculia bacterium
TTTCGAGGCACCGGCGTTCGGCGCCGTGGCCGGCCGGCGGTGCCTCGAAAAGCTCGCGCAACGGCAGCTCGACGCCCAGGCTCCGCCGCAGGTGCGCCACCAGCTGCATGGCGAGCAGCGAATGGCCGCCGGCATCGAAGAAGCTCTGCTCCCGGCCCACCGGCGGCTGGCCGAGGAGGCCGCTCCAGGCCTCGGCCAGGGCCAGCTCCACGGCGTCGAGCGGCTCCGCGGCCGCGGCACCGGCCGCCGCCGCCACCCCGGACGCGGTGGCCGGCTCGGCCGCCGGCTCCGGCAGGGCCTTGCGGTCGAGCTTGCCGTGCGCCGTGCGCGGCAGCTCGGCGAGCACCATGACGTGCCGCGGCACCATCGGCTCGGGCAGCCGCTCGGCGAGGGTCCGCCGCAGCGCGGCCGGGGCGAGCGCGGCCCCCTGGCGCGGCACCACGTAGGCCACCAGGCGCGGTTCCGCGCCGGCCCCGCCCCGCGCCACGACCGCCGCCGCCGCCACCTCCGGCAGCGCTTGGAGCACCGCCTCGATCTCTCCCGGCTCGATACGGAAGCCGCGGATCTTGACCTGGAAGTCGGCGCGGCCGAGAAACCTCACGACGCCGTCGCGGCCGGCGAGCACCAGGTCGCCAGTGGCATACATGCGGCCGCCGGGCTCCGCCGCCCACGGGTCGGGGCGGAAGCGCTCCGCCGTCAGGTCGCCGCGGCCGAGATAGCCGCGCGTCACCTGCCGTCCACCGATGTGGAGCTCGCCGGAGAGCCCCGCCGCCACCGGCTGCAGGCCGCCGTCGAGAACGTAGGCGCGGACGTTGCCGAGCGGCCGGCCGATGGGGACGCTGCCCGAGGCGGGCGATCCGAGGGGCGCTGCGAGAGGGCCGCCGGCGATGGGTTCGCCACCCGGCTGCATCCCGCGCGGTCGCCGCCCGGCGGCGGGGAGCTGAACCCAATGGGTGAGCACGCCCACCGTGGTCTCGGTAGGGCCGTAGTGATTGAGCAGCCCGCTGCCGCCGCCGAGCGCCATGATCTGCTCTGCCAGAGGCCAGGAGAGCGCCTCGCCGCCCACCATCGTCAGGCGCCGCGGCAGGATCTCGCGCGGCCGCGTGCCGAGGAGCAGGGCGCCCAGGTGGCTGGGCGCGATCTTGAGGAAATCGACCGGCTGCGCGGCGAAGTAGTCGGCCGCCCGCTCGGGGTCGAGGGCGCGCTCGCGCACCACCAGCTCGAGCGCCGCGCCGTAGGACAGGGCGGCGAACAGCTGGGTCACCGGCGCGTCCACGGCCAGCGTCTGGTGGAGCGACAGCAGCGCCCGGCGCGGCAGCCCCAGGCGCGCCAGGACCGCCGGCAGGTAGGCGGTGACCTGGCGGTGCTCGATGCCCACCCGCTTCGGCACGCCCGTCGAGCCCGAGGTGTAGATCACGTAGGCAAGGTTGGCGGGGTCCACCGCCGGCAGGGCAGCGCGATCGCCGTCCGCGCCCGGATCGATCGCTCGTAGAGCCGGGCGCGCGGCGTCCGGATCCGCCGGCGGCAGGGCCGTGCGCTCGCCGGCCGCGCCCGCGTCAACCAGCGCTAAGGCCGGGCGCTCGCCATCGGCGCCCGCATCAACCAGCGGCAGGCCCGTGCGCTCGCCGGCCGCGCCCGGATCGATCGCCGGCATGCCGGGGCGACCGCCGGCCGCGCCGAGATCGAGGCCGTGCGGATCGAGCACCCGGATGGCGCCGCCGGGCGGCACCGAGCGGCTGATGAGCACGCGCGGGCGCGCGTCGGCGCAGATCGCCGCCAAGCGCTGCGCCGGCAGATCGGTGTCGAGCGCCAGGTAGGCACCGCCGGCCTTGAGCGTCGCCAGGACGGCGACGATCGAGTCGAGCCCCAGGTCCAGCCGGATGCCCACCACCTCCTCCGGGCCGACGCCCGCCGCGCGCAGGCGCCGCGCCAGCCGCTCGGCGCGCCGGTCGAGCTCACCGCGGCTGAGAGCCTCGCTCTCGCATACCACCACCACGGCATCGGGCTCCACCGCCGCCCACCACGCTGCCAGCTCGTGCAGGCACCAGGGAGCCCCGCGGCCGGCCGGCGCTACCGGCAGCTCGGCGGCGGTGTCGTTCCACTCGACGAGCAGCTGATGGCGCTCGGCGGCGGTGAGAAACGGCAGCTCGCCGAGGGGCGCCCCGGGTGTCGCGGCGCCCGCCTCCAGCAGCACCGCCAGGTGCGCGGCGAGCCGTACGGCGGTCGCGCCGTCGAAGAGGTCGGTGGCGTAGGTCAGCGTGCCGCTCACCCCGCCCTCGGCGGTCTCGCGCAGGCTCAGGCTCAGGTCGAACTTGGTGGCGGTGACCGCGGGCGCGGCGAGCGGGACCGCCGTCAGGCCGGGCAGCGCGAGCGGCGGCAGGGGCGTGTTCTGGAAGGTGAGCAGGGCCTGGAAGAGCGGCGCGTGGCCGAGGCTGCGGCCCGGCTCCAGCTCCTCGACCAGCTTCTCGAACGGCAGGTCCTGATGCAGCTGTGCGTCGAGCATCGTCTCGCGTATCTGCGCCAGCAGGCCGCCGAAGCTCGCCGCCGCGGCGAGGTCGGCGCGCAGCACCAGGGTGTTGACGAAACAGCCGATGAGGCCCTCGATCTCCAGCCGGTTGCGGCCCGCGACCGGCATGCCTAGCGACAGGTCGCGCTGGTTGCCGTGACGGCCGAGGAGCGCCGCGAAACCGGCGAGGAGCGCCATCGCCAGGGTCGCCGACTCGCGCCGCCCGGCGCCGGCGAGCGCCGCGCCAAGGCGCGGGGGCAGCTCGACCCGGCACGCGGCGCCGCGCGCGCTCTTGACCGCCGGCCGCGGCCGATCCGCCGGCAGCTCCAGCCGCGCCGGCGCGCCCGCCAGGCACCGACGCCACCAGGCGAGCTCGCGCTCCAGCACCTCCCCGGCCAGCCAGCCGCGCTGCCAGACGGCGTAGTCCGCATACTGGACCGGCAGCGCCGGCAGCCCGGCCACCGCCCCGATGGCGTCATCCGGAGCCGCGGGGGCGGCGGGCGAAGCCGCGGCGGTGAGCGCCCCGTAGAGGGCGCCGAGCTCCCCCACCAGGACGCCCACCGACCAGCCGTCGCTCACGATGTGATGCTGGGTCACCAGCAGGTGGTGCTCCCGCGGCGCGAGGCGCAGCAGCGAGGCGCGGAGCAGCGGCCCGGTTGCGAGGTCGAAGAGGCGCCGCGCCTCGGCGCCACGCAACCGTCCGGCCTCGCGGTCTCTCGCCGCCGGTGCCGGGAGGGCGGCGAGATCGATCACCGGCAGCGGCGGTGCCGCCGCCGCCCGCACCAGCTGCACCGGCCCCGCCGCGGTCTCGGCGAAGACCGTGCGCAGCACCTCGTGGCGGCCGGCGATCGCACCCAGGGCCCGGGCCAGGGCCGGCACGTCGAGGCGCCCCGCGAGCCGCAGGCCCGCCGGGATGTTGTAGGAGTGGTCGGCGCCGCCGGCCAGGCGATCGAGGAACCAGATGCGCTGCTGGGCGAAGGAGAGCGGCGCCGGCCCGCCGCCCGGGCGCCGCGTCACCGGTGGCGCCGTGCCGCCACCGGCGCCGCCCAGCTCGGCCGCCACGACCTGCGCCAGCGCCGCGACCGTCGGATGCTGGAACACGGCCCGCACCGGCACCTCGACCCTGAGTGCCCGCCGCAGCCGCGACACCACCTGGGTGGCCAGCAGCGAGTGCCCGCCCAGGGCGAAGAACTCGTCCTCCGCACCCACCGCCTCGATCCCCAGCACCGCGGCGAAGATGCCCGCCACGCGCTCCTCGACCACCGTCCGCGGCGCCACGAAGGCGGCGGCGCGCGCGCCGCCGCGCCGCGGACGGTGGTCGAGGAGCGCGTGGCGGGCATCTTCGCCGCGGTGCTGGGGATCGAGGCGGTGGGTGCGGAGGACGAGTTCTTCGCCCTGGGCGGGCACTCGCTGCTGGCCACCCAGGTGGTGTCGCGGCT
>JASLEW010000256.1 GCA_030150965.1 Thermoanaerobaculia bacterium
TCCGCCGCCAGGCGCGGCGCCAGGTCCAGGCGCAGCCAGCGCGGGGCGGCGGCTGCGCCGTCCGCCGGGCGCTCGCCGGGAAGCGCCAGGAGCGGGATCTCGGCAAGCCCCTGCTGGCGCCAGAACTCGCGCTCCGGCGCCGCGGCGGCGCCATCGAGGATCTCGTTCTCCCACTCGGCGAAGTCGATGTACTGCGCCACCCCCTCCGGCCCGTCGCCCGCGCCGGCCCCGCCGCCGCCCGGCGGCCGCTGCAGCTCGGCCGCCAGGCACACCAGCGCCGGCGCGTCCGCCACCAGCGCCGGCAGGGTGAGCAGCAGCACGCCGCCGCCGGCCGGCAGGACGAGGAGCGCGCAGCGCACGAGCGGCCCGCGCTCCAGATCGAACGGCCGCTCGCGCTCACGCGCCGCAAGCGCCTCGACCTCCTGCCACCAGCCGCCGCCGGCGGCGGTCTCATGACACCAACTGGCGCCAGCGGCGGTCTCATGACGCCGGCCGACGCCGCCGGCCAGCCGCTCCTCGCTCAGCTCATAGGGGAGCCCAGCCTCGGGGCCGCCGGTCTCACGCACCACCTGGAGCGGCTGGTCCATGCCGGGCAGCCGCGGGTAGACGGTGCGCAGCAGCTCGTGGCGCGCCGCCGCCCTGGCCAGCGCCGCCTCCAGGGCCGGCCGCTCCGGCGCGCGGCCGAGGACGAACGCCGCCTGCGCCACCGTCGCGGCGCCCTCCGCCGCGGCGCGCCAGACCCGCCGCTGCTGCGGCGACAGGCGGAAGCCCTCCAGCACCGCGGGCGCGCTCATGCGCCGCCCCCGTCGGTGACGGCGATGCCGCGCCGCCGCCGCGCCTGCATGGTCCTGAAGTCGGTCTCGGCGCGCGCCGCCTCGCTCTCCGCCAGCTGCCGCCGCTCCTCCTCGCCGTAGATCTCCAGCGTCGCCACGCGCGCCTCCGGCGTGGCGACGATGGCGCCGAGCAGCACGGCGAAGCGGGCGAGCCAGCGCTGGATGGTCGCCGCCGCGAAGAGGTCGGTGTTGTAGAACCAGTTGGCGGCCAGGTTGCCGCCGCGCTCCAGCATCCACAGGCTGAGGTCGAGCCGCGCGGTGTCGCGGTCCATGCCCACCGGCTCGAGCGTCAGCCCGGGGAGGTCGAGCCGGTAGGAGGTCTCGCTGCGGAAGCCGAAGGCGACGTCGAAGAGCGGCGAGTGGCTGCCGTAGCGCTCCGGCTGCAGCTCGGCGAGGAGCTTCTCGAGCGGGATCTCCTGGAAGGTCAGGGCGCCGAGCGCCGCCTCGCGGACCTGCGCCAGCAGCTCCAGGTAGGTGGGCTGCGCCGAGAGGTGCAGGCGCAGCGGCAGCATGTTGACGAAGAAGCCGATCAGGTGCTCGGTCTCGGCGCGGTCGCGCCCGGCCATGGTGGTGCCGACGATGAGGTCGTCCTTGCCGGTGGTGCGGTGGAGGAAGGCGCCGAACGCCGCGAGCAGGGCCATGAACGGGGTCACCCCCTGCTCGCGGCAGAGCTGCTTGAGCTTGGCGTACAGCTCGGCCGGGAAGGTCTGCAGCTCGATGGCGCCGCGGTGGCTGGGGATGCGCGGGCGCGGCCGGTCGGTCGGCAGGTCGAGGCTCGGCAGCCTGCCGCCCATGCGCTGGCGCCAGTAGGTGAGCTGGGCGGCGAGGACCTCGCCGGTCAGGTGGCGGCGCTGCCAGACGGCGAAGTCGGCATACTGGATGGGCAGCTCCGGCAGCGGCGACGGCCGCCCGTCGAGGAAGGCGGTGTAGAGGGCGCTGATCTCGCTCACCAGGATGCCGACCGACCAGCCGTCGGTGATCACGTGGTGCATGACGAAGAGCGCCACCTGGTCGTGGCTCGCCAGGCGGATCAGCGACAGGCGGCGCAGCGGGCCGCGCGCCAGGTCGAAGGGGCGCCGCTTGTCGGCGTTGACCAGCCGCCGCAGCTCGTCCTCGCGGCGCTCCTCGGGGAGGGCGCCGAGGTCGATGCGCGGCAGCCGCAGCGGCGCCGCCGGGGCGATCGCCTGCACCGGCCGGCCGTCGACCGCCGGCAGCGTGGTGCGTAGCACCTCGTGGCGGCGGACGATCTCGCTCACCGCGCGCTCCAGCGCCGGCACGTCGAGCAGGCCCTTGAGGCGCAGCGGGTAGGCGAGGTTGTAGAAGCTGCTCCCCTGGGCCAGCTGATCGATGAACCAGAGCCGTTCCTGGGCGAAGGAGAGGGGGAGCTCGGCCGAGCGGTCGGCCGGCTCGATCGGCGGCGCCAGCAGGCCGCTGCCGGAGCGCAGCGCCTCCTCGACCGCGCGCGCCACGCCGGCCACCGTCGGCGACTCGAACAGCGCCCGCAGCGGCAGCTCGACGGCGAACGCCTCGCGCAGCTTGGAGATGAGCTGGGTGCCGAGCAGCGAGTGGCCGCCGAGGTCGAAGAAGCTCTCGTCCACCCCGACGCGCTCGACCTCCAGCGTGCGCCGGAAGAGGTCGGCCACCAGCTCCTCGGTCGGCGTGCGCGGCGCCGCCGCCTCGGCGCGCCCGCCCTCGCCGAGCGCCACGGCGTCGGGGTCGGGCAGCGCCTGGCGGTCCACCTTCCCCTGGGGGGTCAGCGGCAGCTCGGGCAGGGCGACGAAGCGCGACGGCACCGCGTGCTCCGCCAGCCGCTCGCGCAGGAACGGCCGCAGCTCGGCCTGCAGCCGGCCGCCCTCGCCCTCCCAGGCGACGTAGGCCACCAGGTGCTTGTCGCCCGAGGCGTCGCCGCGCACCTCGACCGCCGCGCCGCGCACCGCCGGATGCTCGGCCAGCGCCGCCTCCACCTCCTCCGGCTCGATGCGGTAGCCGCGCACCTTGGCCTGGCGGTCGAGCCGGCCGAGGAACTCGATGCGGCCGTCGGCGAGGCAGCGGGCGCGGTCGCCGCTGCGGTAGAGCCGCGCCCCCGGCACACCGCCCGCGGCATCGGGGACGAAGCGCTCGGCGGTGCGCTCCGGGTCCCCCCAGTAGCCGCGGGCGAGCCCCTCGCCGCCGATGCACAGCTCGCCCGCGGCGCCGATCGGCAGCAGGTCCAGGGCGCGGTCGAGCACCACCACCCGCGTGCCGGCGATCGGGCGGCCGATCGGCACCGGGCCGGCGCCGCGCCCCGCGGCCGGAATGGTGTAGCAGCAGGAGAAGGTGGTCGCCTCGGTCGGCCCGTAGCCGTTGATGAGGCGGCAGGCGGGCAGGGCGCGCAGCACCGCCTCGACGTGCGGCAGGGAGAGGACGTCACCGCCGGCCAGGAGCTGGCGCACTCCGCCCAGGTCCTCCCGCCGCCGCTCGACCACCTGGCGGAAGAGCCCCGCCGTCAGCCACAGCGTGGTCACCGCGCCGGCGCGCAGGGCCCGCCCAAGCTCCTCGACCGACAGGGCGCCGGGCGGCAGCACCGCCAGGCAGCCGCCGGTGAGCAGTGCGCCCCAGATCTCGAAAGTGGAGGCGTCGAAGGCCAGGGTGGAGAGCTGGGCGAACCGCTCGCCGGGGCCGAACCGCGCGTAGCCGGCCCCTTCGATCAGCCGCAGCACGGCGCGGTGGGGGACCGCCACCCCCTTGGGCCAGCCGGTCGAGCCTGAGGTGTACATCAAGTAGGCCAGGCTCTCGGGACCGGCGGCAGGGAGATCGACGGCCGCCGGCCCGGCCGCGGCCTGGCCGCCGGCAGCGGCCTCCGCGGCCCCGCCGGTCACCGCACCGGCGGCGCCCTCCGCCCCCGCGCCGCCGCCGGCGGCGGGCTCGTCCTCGTCGACCCGCACCACCGAGAGGCCCGGCAGCTCGTGGCGCCAGACGCGGCCGTGGGTGACCACCGCCCGCACGCCGGCATGGCCGGCGAACAGGGCGAGGCGCTCGCGCGGGTCGGTGGGGGAGAGCGGCAGGTAGGCGCCGCCCGCGAGCACGATGCCGAGCAGGCCGACCACCATCTCGAAGGAGCGCTCGGCGCTGATCCCGACCACCTCCTCGGGACCCACCCCGAGGCGGCGCAGGCGGCGCGCCAGGAGCGCCGCCCGCCGGACGAGGTCGCGGTAGGTGAGGGTCTCGCCGCCGAAGGCGACCGCCGGCGCCGCCGGCCAGCGCCCGGCCGCGCGCAGGAAGGAGGCGGCGATGGTGTCGCGGGCGAGGCCGGGGTCGGTGTCGTTCCACTCGCGGGCGACCTGGTGACGCTCGGCCTCCTCCAGCATCGCCGGCAGCGCCAGGTCGCGCAGCCGGGCCTCCGGCCGGGCCGCGGCCGCGGCCAGCAGGCGTTCGAACTGGACCAGCAGGCGAAGGGCGGTGACGCGGTCGAACAGGGTGCGGTTGTAGGCCAGCCCGGCCTCGATGCGCCCCGGCCGCGCCACCGCCTCCAGGTGGAGGTCGAACTTCAGGATCTCGCCCTCGGTCAGCCGCACCGCCTCGAGGCGCAGCCCCGGCGGGTCGGCCGCCTGGGCCGGCGCCCGCTGCAGGGCGAAGAGCACCTGGAACAGCGGCCCGTGGGCCAGGGTGCGCTCCGGCGCCAGCGCCTCGACCAGCTTCTCGAACGGCAGCTCCTGGTGGCCGAAGGCGCCCAGGCAGGCCTCGCGGCAGCGCACCAGGAGGTCGCTGAAGCTCGGCTCCCCGCCTCCCGCCGCCGATAGATCGGCCGCGATCACCAGCGTGTTGACGAAGCAGCCGATCAGCCCCTCGGTCTCGACCCGGTTGCGGCCGGCCACGGGCGTGCCGACGGCCAGCCGCTCGGCGCCGCTGATGCGCCCGAGCAGCGCCTGCCAGGCCGCCAGCAGCACCATGAACAGCGTCGCCTTCTGCCGCCGTGCCAGGCCGTGCAGCGCCGCCGTCGTCTCCTCGCTCAGCAGCGCCGAGAGGCTGTCGCCGCGCAGCGCCTGCACCGGTGGGCGCGGGCGGTCGAGCGGCAGGTCGAGCACCGGCGGCACCCCCGCCAAGTGCTGCCGCCACCAGGCGATCTCCTCCGCCAGCGTCTCGCCGGCCAGCCAGCCGCGCTGCCAGATCGCGTAATCCGCGTACTGCACCGGCAGCCGCGGCAGCGCCGGCGCCGCGCCGCGCCGCAGCGCCGTGTACAGCACCGCAAACTCCCGCGCCAGGAGGTCCATCGACCAGGCGTCCGAGATCACGTGGTGCATGGTGAACAGCACGCCCCAGTCCGCCGTCGCCAGGCGCACCAGCGTCACCCGCAGCAGCGGCCCGCGCGCCAGGTCGAACGGCCGCACG
>JASLEW010000258.1 GCA_030150965.1 Thermoanaerobaculia bacterium
GCGGCTCCAGCGCCTCGCCGCCCACCAGCAGCGTCCGCACCCCGCCGAACGCCCGCGGCGCCTCCCGCGCCACCTGGTTGAAGAGGGCCGCCGTCATGAACAGCGCGCTCACCCGCCGCGCCGAAAGCGCCGCAGCCAACGCTCCGGGCGCGAGGACCACGTCCCGCTCGAAGCCCACCAGCACGCCGCCCCGCAGCAGCGCCCCCCACACCTCGAAGGTGAGCGCATCGAACGTCTGGTTCGACAGTTGCGCCAGCCGGTCGGCCTCGCCCAGCTGGATGAAGTTGGTGCCCTCGATCAGCCGCACCACGGCGCGGTGCGGCACCGCGATCCCCTTCGGACGGCCCGTCGAGCCCGAGGTGAAGGTGACGTAGGCCAGCGACTCCGCCAGGCCGGCGCCCGCCGTGTCCGCCGCCGCGTCCGCCGCCAGCGCCGTCTCCGCCTCCCGGGCCGCCCCCGCGGCGGCGGCGGCGGCATCGGCGGCATCGGCGGCATCCTCGCTCTCCTCCTCGCCCAGCAGCACCAGGTCGCGCGCCGGCGGCAGCTCCCCCAGCCGCTCGGGCTCGCTCACCAGCACCTCGACCCCGGCGTCGGCCATCATGCCGGCCAGCCGCTCCATCGGCGTCGCCGGGTCGAGCGGCACGTAGGCGCCGCCGGCCTCCAGGATGCCCAGCATCCCCACCACCATCCCCGCCGAGCGCTCGACGCACAGGCCCACCCGCGACTCCACGCCCACCCCGAGCGCGCGCAGCCGCCGCGCCAGCCGGCCGGAACGGCGGGCCAGCTCGCCGTAGCTCATGACCCCTGCGCCCGGCATCTCCAGCGCCGGCCGCTCCGGCTGCCGCCGCGCCCGCTCCAGCACCAGGCCGTGCACCGTCGCCTGCCGCGGGTAGCGCGACGCCGCGTCGTTCCACTCGTGGAGCAGCTGATGCCGCGCCGCCGCCGGCAGCAGCGGCAGATCCGGCAGCGGCCGGTCCGGCGCGTCGGCGGCGGCGGCGAGGAGCTGGGCGAGCTGCTCCAGGCAGCGCGCCGCGGTCGCCGTGTCGAACAGCGTCCGGTTGTGCTCCAGCTGCGCCTCGATCCCCTCCGGCCCCTCGTAGAGGGTGAGATGGAAGTCGAACTTGAGGCTGACCTCGCTGCGCGCGAGAAGCGGCGACAGGCGCAGGTCCGCCAGCGCCCGGCGGGTCGCGGGCGACGCGGTCTGGAGGGCGAACATCGCCTGGAACAGCGGCGAGTGCGCCAGCGAGCGCTCCGGGTTCAGCTCCTCGACCAGCTTCTCGAAGGGCAGCTCCTGATGGGTGAACGCCCCCAGGCAGCGCTCGCGGCCGCGCTCCAGCAGCTCCGCGAAGCTCGGCGCGCCCGCCAGGTCCGCCACCAGCACCAGGGTGTTGACGAAGAACCCGATCAGGCGCTCGGTCTCCAGCCGGTTGCGCCCCGCGATCGGCGTGCCGGTGGCCAGCCGTTCGGCGCCGCTGAGGCGGCCGAGCAGCGCCTGCCAGGCCGAGAGCATGGCCATGAACAGGGTCGCCCCCCGCCGCCTGGCCTGGGCGCGCAGCGCCTCGCAGGCCGCCGCCGGCAGGCGGAGCGAGCAGCTGCCCCAGCGCAGCTCCTGCACCGGCGGCCGCGGCCGGTCGAGCGGCAGCTCGAGGAGCGGCGGCACCCCCGCCAGCTGGCCGCGCCACCAGGCGGTCTCCGCCGCCAGCACCTCGCCCGCCAGCCAGCCGCGCTGCCAGAGCGCGAAGTCGGCGTACTGCACCGGCAGCGCCGGCAGCGCCGCCTCCTCGTCGCGCCCTAGCGCCGCGTAGGCCGCCGACAGCTCGCGCAGCAGCACCTCCATCGACCAGCCGTCGGCGACGACGTGATGCAGGGTGAGCAGCAGCCCCCAGTCCTCCGTCGCCAGCCGCAGCAGGGAGGCGCGCAGCAGCGGGCCGCGCGCCAGGTCGAACGGGCGCCGTCCCTCGGCGCTCCCCAGTCGTTGCGTCTCCGCCTCGCGCCGTCCCTCCGGCAGGGCGCGAAGGTCGATCTGCGGCAGGGCGACGGGCCTGGGCGGCGCGATCACCTGGAACGGGCGGCCGGCGGCGGCGGCGAAGCGGGTGCGCAGCGCCTCCTGGCGCGCCGTCACCCGCAGCAGGCCCGCCGCGAGCAGCGGCGGCGCCAGCTCGCCGCCGACGCGCAGCGCCAGCGGGATGTTGTAGGCCGGGTCCGCCGGCGCCAGCTGGTGGATGAACCAGAGGCGCTCCTGGGCGAAGGAGAGCGGCGGCTCGGCCGGGCGCGGCATGGCCGCCAGGGGAGGCGCGGACAGGCCCACGCCCAGCTGCCGCGCCTGCTCCAGCACCCGCGCCAGGCCGGCCACCGTCGGCTGCTCGAACAGCGTCCGCACCGGCAGCTCGACCTCGAAGGCGGCGGCGATGCGCGACACCGCCTGGGTGGCCAGGAGCGAGTGGCCGCCAAGCTCGAAGAAGCTGTCGTGGATGCCGATCCGCTCGCACCCCAGCAGCTCCTCCCAGATCTGCGCCACCAGCTCCTCGTAGGGATTGCGCGGCCCGGCCACGCCGGCCGCCCTGCGCTCCAGCGCGGCGGCGGCGGCGGCCAGCGCCCGCCGGTCGATCTTGCCGGTGGCGGTGAGCGGCAGGCTCGCGACCGCCACCACCCGCGACGGCACCATGTAGGCCGGCAGGCGGCCGGCCAGGTGGCGGCGGAGCTCGGCGCCGAGCTCCGCCGGGTCCGCCGCCCCCGGCACCGGCAGCACGTAGGCCACCAGCCGGTGATCGCTCACCGCCTCACCCTCCAGCCGCTCGGCCAGGGCCACCGCCTGCGCCACCGCCGGGTGCTCGCCCAGGGCGAGCTCGATCTCCGCCAGCTCGATGCGGAACCCCCGCACCTTCACCTGGCCGTCGCGCCGCCCGACGAAGTCGATCCGGCCCGCCGCGTCCTGACGCACCAGGTCGCCGGTGCGGTACAGCCGCTCGCCGAAACCGCCGCCGCAACCGTCCGGCACGAAGCCCGCCGCCGTCAGGTCAGGCCGCCCCTCGTAGCCCCGCGCCAGGCCATCGCCGCCGATGTACAGCTCCCCCAAGACCCCGGGCGGCACCGGCCGCTGCCCGCCGTCGGCCACCACCAGCCGCCCGTTGGCCAGCGGCCGGCCGATCGGGATCGACCGTGTCTCCGCCGTCACCTCCTCCACCCGGTGCCAGGTGCTGAACGTCGTCGCCTCGGTCGGACCGTAGACGTGGAGCAGGCGCTCGGGGCAGCCGGGCCTGTCGGTACGGCCGGGAGCGCCGGGATGGCCGGGGCGGTCAGGATGATCGGAGCCAACCTGCGCCAGCACCGCCCCCATCCACCGCGGCTCCATCGCCTCGCCCCCCACCAGCAGCGTCCGCATTCCGGCGAACGCCCGCGGCGCCTCCCGCGCCACCTGGTGGAACAGCGCCGTGGTGATGAACATCGCGCTCACCCGCCGCGCCGAAAGCGTTGCCGCCAGCGCCCCGGGCGACAGGATCACGTCCCGCTCGAATCCCACCAGCACGCCGCCCCGCAGCAGCGCCCCCCAGACCTCGAAGGTGAGGGCATCGAACGTCTGGTTCGACAGCTGCGCCAGCCGGTCGTCCTCGCCCAGCTCGACGTAGTTGGTGCTCTCGATCAGTCGCACCACGGCGCGGTGGGGCACCGCGATCCCCTTGGGCCGACCGGTCGAGCCGGAGGTGAAGGTGACGTAGGCCAGCGACTCCGCCAGGCCGCTGTCCGCCGCCTCTGCCGCCACGGCCCCCGGCCCCGTCTCCTCGTCTCCTTCTCCGCCCAGCAGTACCACGGTGTCCACGCCCGGCAGGTTGGCGTCCCGTCCGGCGGCGGCCACCAGCACCCGCACCCCGGCGTCGGCCACCATGCCCGCCAGGCGCTCCCGCGGCGTCGCCGGGTCGAGCGGTACGTAGGCGCCGCCGGCCTCCAGGATGCCCAGCATCCCCACCACCATCGACGCCGAGCGCTCCAGGCACAGGCCCACACGCGATTCGGGGCCCACCCCCAGCCCGCGCAGACGCCGCGCCAGGCGGCCCGCTCGGTGCGCCAGCTCGCCGTAGCTCATCACCGCCTCGCCCGGCATCTCCAGCGCCGGCCGCTCCGGATGACGCCGCGCCCGCTCCAGCACCAGACCGTGCACCGTCGCCCGCCGCGGGTAGCGCGACGCCGCGTCGTTCCACTCGCGGAGCAGCTGGTGGCGTGCCCCGGCGGAGAGCAGCGGCAGCTCGGGGAGCGGCAGCTCGGGCGTTGCCACCGCCGCCGCCAGCAGCCGCGCCAATTGATCGAGCAGGCGGACCGCGGTCGCCGCATCGAACACCGTCCGGTTGTAGCCGAGGCGCGCCTCGATGCCGGCGGCCCCCTCGTGCAGGGCGAGGTGGAGGTCGAACTTCAGGCTGTCCAGGCTGGTCATCGGCACCTGCTCGAGGACCATCTCCGGCAGCTCGAAGCGCTCGGCGCTCTCGTGCTGCAGCGCGAAGACGACCTGGAAGAGCGGCTCGTGAGCCAGGGTGCGCGCCGGCGCCAGCGCCTCGACCAGCTTCTCGAACGGCAGGTCCTGGTGGCCGAAGGCGCCCAGGCAGGCCTCGCGGCAGCGCGCCAGCAGCGCGCCCATGCCCGGCTCCCCCGCAAGGTCGGCGGCGATCACCAGGGTGTTGACGAAGAAGCCGATCAGGCCCTCGGTCTCGATGCGGTTGCGGCCGGCGATCGGGGTGCCGACGGCCAGCCGCTCGACGCCGCTGATGCGCCAGAGCAGCGCCTGCCAGGCCGCCAGCAGCACCATGAACAGCGTCGCCTTCTGCCGCCGCGCCAGGCCGTGCAGCGCCGCCGGCAGCTCGCCGGCCAGCACCATCGAGGCGCCGCCGCGGCGCAGGATGGGCAGCGGCGGGCGGGGACGGTCGAGCGGCAGGTCGAGCACCGGCGGCACTCCCGCCAGGTGTTGCCGCCACCAGGCGATCTCCTCCGCCAGCGTCTCGCCGGCCAGCCAGCCGCGCTGCCAGATCGCGTAATCCGCGTACTGCACCGGCAGAGGCGGCAGCGCCGGCGCCGCGCCGCGGCCCAGCGCCGCATAGAGAGCCGAGAACTCCCGCGCCAGGAGGTCCATCGACCAGGCGTCCGAGATCACGTGGTGCATGGTGAACAGCACGCCCCAGTCCGCCGTCGCCAGGCGCACCAGCGTCACCCGCAGCAGCGGCCCGCGCGCCAGGTCGAACGGCCGCACG
>JASLEW010000261.1 GCA_030150965.1 Thermoanaerobaculia bacterium
CTGCCGCCGGCGGCGCCGCTCCTCCCGCGGCCGGGACCGGCAACGCCACGGCCGGCGCCGGCGAGACCGCAAGCGGCACCGGCGAGGCCGCGGCCGGCGCTGCCGGCGGTGCCGGCGACGGCGGCGACGGCCGCGACAAGGCGGAGGAGCCGGTCACCATCTTCAACCACCCCGCCGGCCGGCTGTGGGTGGCGGGCCAGGCGAACTTCATCTACCAGGCGAACCTGCCGTTCCACTCGCCCTACAGCGGCCCTCACAGCCTGGACGCGCGGGCCGAGGAGCGCCTGTCGCGCGTCATCTCGCTCTACTCCGGCCTGCGCCTCTGGCGCGGCGCCGAGGTGCTGATCGACTTCGAGAGCGCCGGCGGCAGGGGGATCAGCGACGCCCTCGGCCTGGCCGGATTCACCAACCTGGACGTGGTGCGCAACCCGGAGCTGGGCGACACCCCCTACCTGGCGCGCGCCCTCTTCCACCAGGCCATCGCCCTCGGGCCGGCGCGCACGCCGAACGACCGCACGCCGGTGTCGAGCGCCGCCGAGGTGCCGGCGGACCGCTTCGACCTCTGGATCGGCAAGCTGTCCACCGTCGACATCTTCGACGTCAACTCGGTCGGCGGCGACAGCCACCTCCAGTTCCTCAACTGGACGGTGGACAACAACGGCGCCTTCGACTACGCCGCCGACACCCGCGGCTACACCTACAGCGCGGCCGGCGAGCTGCGCGAGGGCAGGTACAGCCTGCGGGCCGGCATCGAGACCATGCCCAGGGTGGCGAACGGCATCGGCCTCGACCTGCGCCTCGACCGCGCCCGCGGCCAGAACCTGGAGGCGGAGGTGCGCCCCACCCTGGCCGGCCACGACGGCGCGGTGCGCCTCCTGGTCTACCGCAACGTCGCCGACATGGGCAGCTACCGCCAGGCCATCGCCGGCTTCCTCTCGGGGCGCGACCCGGTGCCCGACGTCATCGAGTACCGGCGGCAGGGCCGCACCAAGACCGGCGTCGGGCTCAACGTCGAGCAGGAGGTCAACCGCGTCCTGCGCGTCTTCGGCCGCTGGGGGGTGAGCGACGGGCGCAACGAGTCGTTCGCCTACACCGAGGTGGACGGCACCCTGGAGCTGGGCGGCGACCTGCGCTTCGACCGCGAGCGCCACAAGGTCGGGCTCGCCCTGGTGGCGAACCGCCTCTCCGGCCTGCACCGCACCTATCTCGAGCTGGGGGGGCTGGGCTTCCTGCTCGGCGACGGCCGGCTCGACTACGCGAGCGAGCGCATCGTCGAGTCCTACTACACCTTCCGGGTCTGGCGCGGGCTCTTCCTCGCGGCCGATCTCCAGTACATCCAGAACCCCGGCTACAACCGTGACCGCGGTCCGGTGGTGGTGCCGGCGGGCCGCCTGCACATCGATCTCTGACCGGCAGCTCCGCTCAGGTGGGTTGGGGCGGTGCGGCCGGGGCCGCTCCCCTGCCCCTGCCGCGGCGCGCGCGCAGCTCGGCGAACAGCTGATCGACCGGCTCGATCCCCGGCGGCGGGAAGTTGTCGGCATTGTCCCAGAACTCGGCCAGGGCCCCCTGGCCCCAGCTCTCGTAGACCGCCACCTTGAGCATCAGCTGCAGCTTGTCGCACGCCTTGACCAGCCGGGCCTCGGGCGTGACGCCCTCCTGGTACTCGGCATAGAGCCGGCGGGCGCGCTCCGGCAGCGGCGCCAGGATCTCCTCCATGGCGGCGGTCTCGGCGGCCTTCTTGGCCCCCTCGGGGAAGTAGCGGCCGGCGGTGCGCGGCAGGTCGCCCACCCGCAGCTCGGCGAGGTCGTGCACCATCGCCAGCTCCACGGCGCGCGCCCGGTCGAGGCCGGGCAGGCGCTCGCCCAGCACCCACACCAGGAACAGCACGTGCCAGCTGTGCTCGGTGATGCTCTCCGGCGCGCTCACCCCGCGCAGCACGTAGCCGCTGCGCGGCACCCGGTCCAGCACCTGGAGCTCGAAGAAGAGGTCGAGCAGGCTTTCGTTGGCGTGCAAGTTCCGCCGCCGGTTACCGGCCGGAGGTGAAGGTGCCGAGCCAGCCCCGGGTCCAGTAGTCCGACATGGTGACGAAGATCATGATCGCCAGCCACACCAGCCCCGAGGCGGCGGTCAGCTTGGTCAGGTGGGAGCTGTGGCGGACGTGCATGAAGAACAGCACCACCGCCGTCGCCTTGGCGCCGGCGATGGCCAGCGCCACGACGTCGTTGAGCGGGCCGGGCAGGTCGACCCGGGCCACCATCACGGTCAGGAAGGTCATCACCAGGAGGAACCCCCAGGTGAGGAAGTAGGGCCGCCGCGAGGGGGCGTGGCCGTGCGACGCGTGCTCGTCTGCCATGACTCGACTCACCTCCCGCTCACGCCGGCCCGTGGGCGCCGATCAGGTACAGCAGCGGGAAAAGAAAGATCCACACGATGTCCACGAAGTGCCAGTAGAGCCCTATGCACTCCATGGGGTTGTGCCATTCGGCGCTGAACCGCCCCTGCCAGGCGGGCACCAGGAGATAGGTCAGCAGCCCGAGCCCGACGATCATGTGCAGCGCGTGCAGGCCGGTCATGGTGAAGTAGAGCGAGAAGAAGATCGACGCCTGCTCGGGATGGCAGGGCTCGCCGGCCGGGCACTCGTAGTGGAAGTTGGGGCCGGGCACCAGGTGGTGCTCGAACTTCTCGGCGTACTCGAAGTACTTGATCACCAGGAAGGTGCTGCCGAACGCCATGGTGACGAGCAGCAGCAGCACGGTCAGCTTGCGCTTGTTCATCTGCGCCGCCCAGATCGACATCGCCATGCTCAAGCTGCTGCAGATCAGCACCGCCGTGTTGGTGCCGCCCATCACCACGTTGAGGTGGTGGCTGGCCTGCGCGAACACGCCGTGGAAGCGCTCGCGGTAGACCACGTAGGTGGTGAACAGGCCGCCGAAGAACAGGATCTCGGTGCACAGGAACACCCACATCCCGAACGTCGACGCCTCGCGCTGCTGGTCGAGGTCGTCGAAGTGGTGCTGGAGCGCAACGTGGCCGCTATGCACTCTGAGCCTCCTCGTGGCCGATCAGAGGTTTGTTCTCGACGTAGTGATAGGCCGGCTCGTTGACCACCACCGGGTAATCGAAATTGTAGGTGGGGGGCGGCGAGGTGGTCTCCCACTCCAGCCCCTTGGCTCCCCAGGGATTGGCCGAGGCCTGCTTGCCGTAGAACAGCGAGTAGAGGAAGTAGCAGGCCGGCAGCAGGTAGCCGACGGCGAGCACCGAGGCGCCGGCGCTCGACAGCACGTTCCACACCTGGAACTCCGGCGGGTACTCCCAGTAGCGGCGCGGCATGCCGAGGTAGCCGAGGATGAACTGCGGGCCGAAGGTGAGGTTGAAGCCGACGAAGATGAACAGCGCCGACAGCCGCGAGGCGAAGACCGGATAGGTCTTGCCGGTGATCTTCGGCCACCAGAAGTGCAGCCCGCCCATGTAGGCCATGATCGTGCCGCCCACCATGACGTAGTGGAAATGGGCGATGACGAAGTAGGTGTCGTGCAGGTGCAGGTCGAGGCCGAGCGTCGCGACCATCACCCCGGTCAGGCCGCCGATGGTGAACAGGCCGATGAAGCCCAGGGCGTAGAGCATCGGCGTCTCGTACGACACCGCGCCGTCGTAGAGCGTCGCCGTCCAGTTGAACACCTTGATCGCCGACGGCACCGCCACCAGCATCGACAGCACCGAGAAGACGGTGGCGGCGTAGACCGACTCGCCGGTCACGAACAGGTGGTGCCCCCACACCAGGAAGCCGAGCACCGCGATGCCGAGGCTGGAGAAGGCGACCACCGGGTAGCCGAACACCCGCTTGCGCGCGAAGGCCGCGATCAGCTCGCTGATCACGCCCATGCCGGGCAGCACCATGATGTAGACCGCCGGGTGCGAGTAGAACCAGAACAGGTGCTGGAAGAGGATGGGGTCGCCGCCCAGCCGCGGATCGAACAGGCCGAGGTTGAGCACCCGCTCGACCGCCACCATCAGCAGGGTCACCGCGATCACCGGCGTGCCGAGGACCATGATGAGGCTGGTGGCGTAGTGCGACCAGACGAACAGCGGCAGGCGGAACCAGGTCATCCCCGGGGCCCGCATGCGGTGGATGGTGATGATGAAGTTGAGCCCGGTGAGGATGGACGAGAAGCCGGCGATGAAGACGCCCATCGCCGTCGACACCACGTAGCCGTTCGAGTAGTGGGTGGAGAACGGGGTGTAGAAGGTCCAGCCGGTGTCCACGCCGCCGTGGATCAGCGCCCACAGGGTGAACGCGCCGCCCAGCACGTAGATGTACCAGGACAGCAGGTTGATCCGCGGGAAGGCCAGATCCTTGGCGCCGATCATCAGCGGGATCAGGAAGTTGCCCAGGGTCGCCGGAATCGACGGCACGAGGAACAGGAACACCATGATGACGCCGTGCATGGTGAACAGGCGGTTGTAGGTGGCGGCCTGCACCATGTCGCCTTCCGGCGTCAGCAGCTCCAGGCGGATCAGCATGGCGAAGATGCCGCCCAGGATGAAGAAAGCGGAGATCGAGATCAGATAGAGGATGGCGATCCGCTTGTGGTCCCGGGTCAGCAGCCACGACTTCCAGCCGTAGCCGTCGTGCAGGAAGCTGGGGCGGTCGAGAGCGACGTCCTGAGTGTGATTGGTCCCGTTCATGGCTCTGCGCTCACTTGCCGTTTCCCGGCGACGCGGGCATCGAGCCCGCCTCGCCGCCGTTTTGCGGGCTCGACGTCCCAGGCGGGTTCATCGCACCGGTACCCATGGCGGGGGCGTTGCCCAGCGACTTGATGTAGGCGATGAGGTCCATCAGCTGCTCCTCGCTCACCTGGCCCTGGTAGGTGGGCATGATCGGCTGCCATCCCTTCACCACCTTCGCCGCCGGCAGCAGGATCGATTCGCGCAGGTAGGCCTCGTCCGCCAGCACCGTGCCGCCCCCTTCGAGCGGCACCTGGTGGCCGAAGACCCCCTGGAGGCTCGGGCCGCGCGCCAGCCACCCCGGCCCCATCTCGTGGCAGGTGATGCAGGCGAAGCTCTGGAACAGCTGGGCGCCGGCGGCGACCGGCGACTGGCCCGCGGTCACGCCGCCGGCCAGCCACGCGGCGTAGTCCTCGGCCGACATGACGACGATGCTGCCCACCATGCGCGAGTGCTCGACGCCGCAGTACTGGTCGCAGAACAGGTGATACGTGCCGATGCGGTCGGGGCGGAACCACATGTGGGTGTAGGCCCCGGGGTTCACGTCCTGCTTCAGGCGGAAGGCGGGCACGCCGAAGCTGTGGATGACGTCCTCCGAGGTCATGGTCAGCTTGACCGCCTGCCCCACCGGGATGTGCAGGTGATTGATCTCGCGCGTGCCGTCGGGGTGCTGGAACTTCCACATCCACTGCTTGCCGGTGGCCCAGTACTCCACGGCGTCGGCCGGCGCGCGGTGCTGGACGAAGAAGACCCGGGCGCCCCAGGCGAACATCGCCAGCATGATGAAGAGCGGGACCGCCGACCAGATGATCTCCAGCCAGGGGCCGGTCTCCTCGTCGCGCCCCACGTGACCGGGGTGGCGGCGGCGGAAGCGCACCATGAACACCACGATCAGCACGAAGATCAGCGCGGTGAAGAAGAGGCTGATCGCCAGCCAGACCCCGAACATCGCGTCGACCTCGCGCGCTGCCCGCGTGGCCTCCTCCGGGAAAAACGGCACGGTGAAGGTGGACGACATATCAGGCGGTTCCCAAGGGGTTGGGGCCTCGCTGCTCGCGCCGGCGCAGCAGGACGATCATCAGGCCCAGGCCCACCACGCACAGAATCGCGCTCAGGCGGACGATGTTGAGAGTCACGGCGCTGTACTTGCCCTGCACCGGATCGTAGTGGAAGCAGTAGAGCAGCACCTGGTCGAGGGGCGTGCCGAGGTGGTTGTCGGCGGCCTCGATCAGCCCCAGCCGGACGTTGCGCGGCGGGAAGTCGATGCCGTAGAGGTAGCGCGACGCCACGCCGCCCGGCGTCAGCACCACGATGCCGGCGGCGTGCGCGAACTGCTGCGCCCGCTCGTCGAAGAAGTAACGGAAGCCCACCGCTGTGGTGAGCCGGCGGATCGGCTCCGCGCCGCCGGTCAGGAAGTGCCAGCCGCCGGCGGTCTCGGGCCGGCCGTAGCGCGCCATCGCGTCGCGCTTGGCCACCGCCGCCTCGGCCGGCGTGTCGTGCGGGTCGAAGCTCACCACCACGACGTCGTACTCGCGGCCGGCGTCGAAGCTCATCCCCTTGAGGCTGCGGGTGAGGCCGGCGAGCGTCAGCGGGCAGAGCATGGGGCAGCGGAAGTAGACCAGCGCCAGGACCAGGGGACGCTTGCCGAAGTAGTCGCCGAGGCGCACCGCGCGGCCGGCCTCGTCGCGGAAGGCCAGGCCGCCCGGCACCTGCTTGCCCACCAGCTGGTCGAAGCCGAGGCGCTGGAACGGGTTCGGCGCGCCATTCTGAAAGGTCTGGACGGTCTGACCGGTCTGCATCGCCTGGGCCGCGGCCGGCTCGTACTGCACCGGCTCGAGCGACTGCGCCGCGGCCACGCCGGAGGCCAGGGGGACCGGCGAGACGCCCGGCGCGGCCGGCGCCAGGAGGGCGCCGAGGGCGGCGGCCACGATCCGGGGCAGCCGGCGGGGCCGGCGGGCCCGCCCGGCGCGGTCACGGCTCTCCATCAGGGACGGCCTCCGGGGGGCGGCGGCGGCAGGATCGGCGCCGGGGGCCTCGCGGCCGGATGCTCCGCCG
>JASLEW010000285.1 GCA_030150965.1 Thermoanaerobaculia bacterium
GTTCAGCCTCGGCGGCCTGTCGAAGAGCGCCGGCCTCCCCGGTTGGAAGCTCGCCTGGATCCGCGCCGGCGGCCCGCCCGCCGTGCGCCGGCAGGCGGTCGAGGCGCTGGAGACGGTCGCCGACGCCTACCTGTCGGCGGCGGCGCCGGTGCAGCGGGCGCTCGGCGGCATCCTGGCGCTCGCGCCGCGCATCCGCGCCGCGATCCTCGATCGGCTGCGCGGCAACCTCGCCCTGCTGCGCGCCGCGCTGCTGCCGCTGCCCGCGGTCGAGCTGCTGGAGCCGGACGCCGGCTGGTCGGCGGTGGTGCGCGTGCCGCGCCTGATGAGCGACGAGGAGCTGGCCCTGGACCTGCTCGGCCGCACCGGGGTGCTGATCCATCCCGGCGACTTCTTCGACTTTCCCGCCGAGGGCTACCTCGCCGTCAGCCTGCTGCCCGAGCCGGCCGTCTTCGGCGAGGGGATCGCCCGCCTCGCCGGCCACCTCGCCGCGCGGACCGGCTGATCACCGCCGGATCACCGGATCGCCGGATCGCCGGATCCGCAGCCGCCCGCCCTCCGGCCGGCCCGGAGCCCGGAAGCGCCATCCGTGGCACAGCTGCAGGGAAGGCCGTCCGCCGACCGGCCGCCGGCGGCCGGGGCCGTCCCTACTGCACCCGCAAGGTGATCGCCGGGTCGATGTGCGTCGCCCGCCGGGCGGGCAGCAGGCAGGCGGCGAGCGCGATGCCGCCCAAGAGCACCGCCGCCAGCGCGAGGTTCAGCCAGCTGGTGCCCTCCACCTCGAAGAGCTGGCTGGTGAGCGCGCGGCCGGCCAGCAACGACCCCGCCACCCCCACCACCAGGCCGGGCACGATCCAGCGGCCGAGCAGGCGCACCACGTTGCCGAGCACCTGGCCCTTGGTGGCGCCGAGCGCCATCCGCACCCCGATCTCGCGGCTGCGCTGGAGCACCGTCTGCGCCACCACGCCGTAGATCCCGAGCAGGCAGAGCACCAGCGCCAGGGCCGAGAAGCCGCTGAAGAGCCCGGTGGTCAGCCGGCGCCGCGCCGTGCCGGCCTGGAGCAGGGCGCTCATCGTCTGGATCTCCGGCAGCGGCTGGCTGGGGTCCAGGGCGTTGACCTCGCGGCGCAGCGACTGCGCCACGCTGCCGACCGGGAGCGTGGTGCGCAGCGCCAGGTTCATGAAGTTGGGCGGCGACAGCTCGGGCACCACCTGGCGGAGGAAGAGGTAGAACGCCGGCTGGAGGCCCGCCTCCATCGGCTGCTGCTGGACGTCGTCGACCACGCCGACGATCTCGACCGGGAAGCTCCCGCCGCGCAGCAGCAGGTGCTGGCCGAGCGGGTTTTCGCCGGGGAAGAACTGGTCGCGGAACGAGCGGCTGATGATCGCCGTCTGCGGCGACTCCGGCGCCAGGCGCGGATCGAAGTCGTGGCCGGCGAGCATGCGCGTCCGGAGGGCGCGGAAGAGGCCGGCGCCGGCCATCAGCCGCAGCACCAGCGGCCGGTTCTCGGGCGGCAGCGGCGGGCGCCCGGCGATGGTGAAGGTGGTCATCGGCGCCCCGGTCGTCGGCGGGTACTCGATCATCGACGCCGCCTCGACGCCGGGCAGCGCCCGCACGCGGTCGAGCAGCTGGTCGAAGAACACCCGCCGCGCGGCGATGGTCGGGTACTTGGCGGCCGGCAGCGACACCTGCACGAACACCAGGTGGTCCGGCGCGAAGCCGAGCTCCATGCCGTTGACCTTCTGCAGGCTGCGCAGCAGCAGCCCCGCGGCCGACAGCAGCACCAGCGACAGGGTGATCTCGAACGCCACCAGGAGGCCCTGCGCCCAGCTCGCCCGCACGCCGCCCGCCGCGCCGCGCGCCCCCTCGCCGAGGAACATCCTCGGGTCGGTGCGCAGCGTCTGCCACGCCGGGGCGAGCCCGGCCAGGATGCCGGCCAGCGCGGTCACCAGGACGGCGAAGGCCAGCGCCCGGCCGGAGAGGCTCGCCTCCTCGATGCGCGGCAGGTCGGCGGGGTTGGCGGCGACCAGCAGCCGCAGCCCCCAGGCGGCGAGCAGCACGCCCAGCAGGCCGCCGGCGCCGGCGATCAGCACGCTCTCGCGCAGCGCCTGGCCGAGGATCTGGCGCCGCCCCGCGCCCAGCGCCACGCAGGCGGCGATCTCGCGCCGCCGCGCCAGGCCGTCGGCGAGCAGCAGGTTGGCGACGTCGGCGCAGGCGATCAGCAGCACCAGGGCGACGGCGGCCTGGAGCACCAGGAGGGTGGTGCGCGTCTCGCCCACCAGCTGCTCGTTGAGCGGGATCTCGCCCAGCGGGTAGGTGACGTCGAGATGGCCCTGCGCGTCGTGCTGGTAGGCGGCGACGATGCGGTCGATCTCGCCCTTGGCGGCGGCCAGGGTCACCCCCGGCCGCAGCCGCGCCTCCACCTGGAGGTAGCCGGCCCCCCGCTCGAGGGCCAGGCGGCTCATGAAGGCGACCTCGTCCGGGCGCGGCAGCCAGATCTGCACCGCGTTGAACGGGAAGCGGAAGCTGGCCGGCAGGACGCCGATGATGGTGGTCGGCACGCCGTCGATCTGCAGCACCCGGCCGAGCGCCGCCGGGTCGCCGCCGAAGCGCTGCCGCCAGAAGCCGTAGGAGACGAGCGCCACGTTGGGCCCGCCGCGCCTCTGCTCGGCGGCGTTGAACGCCCGGCCGAGGAGCGGCGAGAGGCCCCAGACAGCGAAGAAGCCGCTGCTCACCCGCACGCCGACCACCTCCTGCGGGCGGTCGCGCTCGGTCAGGCCGAAGGTGCTCTGGAAGTAGGCGGCGACCGCGGTGGCGAGGCGGCTCTGCGACTCGAGCGCCTGGAACTTGGGCCAGGAGACCTCCTTGAGGTCCTTCTGGCCGGCGATCGCGGCACCGATGTGGATCAGGCGGTCGGCGTCGGGATAGGGGAGGGGGCGCAGCGCCACCGTGTCGAGCAGGCTGAAGATCGCCGTGTTGGCGCCGATGGCGAGGCCGAGCGTCAGCACCGCGGTGACCGAGAGCCCCGGGCGCCGCAGCAGGCGGCGGCTGCTCTGTGCGATCTCGCGAAGCATGGCGGTGGGTGGTCGAGGATGCGCGCCGTGTGCGGCGCGGATGATACCACCGGGCGGCGGCGAAACATGACCGGCACAGGTTTGTCAACCGGCGGCCATCTCGCCGCACTGAGCTTGAAGAGGAGGTGTGCGCCGCATCGGCCACCGCGGCTGCCGGCCATCGCGGCCGGGATGAGGCGCCCCCCCTCCAGGCAGAAGGAGGTAAGCATGAACCAGGCTCAGGTCGTCAGCAGCACCTCGGATGGATCCAAGGCCCTGGCCTTCAAGGGTCTCCGTCCGAGCCGCCTGAAGGATCCGCTGATCGAGACGCCGGTCAAGGTCACGCCGATCCCGATTTACTACTAGGGATCCCGACGGCCCGGCCGGCTGGTCGCGGCCGGGCCCTCGGCCGGCGCGCCCGACGGGCCCGAGGGGCCCGCTGAGCTGGTAAACGGCGTCGGCGCGCGCCCGCTCGGCCGGTGCGGTGTGAGACGCGGTCCACCCAGGGGCCGCGAGGCCATTGGCTCGTGCCGGTGGCGATCGTCGGAGGTGTGCCCCATGCGAGTTCTCCTGCTTCAGCCGCCGCTGCTTCCCGCCGCCGAGGTCACCCCGCCGCTCGGCCTGACCACGCTCGCCTCGTGGCTCCTGGCGCGCGGCCACGAGACCCGCATCCTGGACCTCGACCTCGAATTGCGCGAGCGCGACTCGGCCTCCGAGGAGCGCTACGTGCCGCTCTTCGAGCGCGCCGTCGCCGACTTCGAGCCCGACCTCTGCGCCGTCACCTCCATGTACAGCAACAGCCTCCAGGCCGAGCACCTGGTGCGGGCCGCCAAGCGGCTGCGGCCCGGGATGGCGACCGTCGCCGGCGGCGCCCACTTCGGCGCTCTCGGGGAGGCGTCGCTGCGGCGCCTGCCGGAGCTCGATTTCGCCATCCAGGGCGAGGGCGAGCCCGCGCTCTCGGGCCTGCTCGACGCGCTGGCCGCCGGCCGCAGCTGCGAGGAGGTCCCCTCGCTCTGCTACCGCCGCGACGGCGCCATCCGCACCAGCGCCGCGGCGGCCCAGATCGACCTGGCGGAGCTGCCGCCGATGTGGAGCACCCTGGGCGAGTCGCTGACGATCGCGCGCTACGCCGGCACCATCCAGCCGGGCTCGGCGCGGCGCATCGTCTACATCGAGGCGGGCCGCGGCTGCCCCTTCGCGTGCACCTTCTGCGCCACCGCCCCCTTCTGGCGGCGCCAGTTCCGGGTCAAGCCGGCGGCGCGCATCGTCGAGGAGATGCGCTACCTCCACGAGCAGCACGGCTACGACAGCTTCATGCTGGTGCACGACCTGCTGACGGTGAGCCCGAAGTTCATGGCCGAGTTCTGCGACGCCATGCTCGAGGCCAAGCTCCCGGTCGAGTGGATGGCCAACTCGCGCATCGACATCCGCCTCAAGGGCCTGCTGCCCAAGATGAAGGCCGCCGGCTGCTGGAAGCTGTTCTTCGGCGTCGAGTCGGCCTCGGCGCGGGTGCAGGAGGTGGTGGACAAGCATCTGAAGCCCGGCCAGGCCGAGGCCACGGTGACCGAGCTCGCGCAGCACGGCATCTCGTGCACCTGCTCGTTCATCCTCGGCCAGCCCGACGAGCAGGCGGCGGAGCTGTCGCAGACCATCGCCCTCGGCGCGCGCCTGAAGCTCCTGGGCACGGAGACGGTGCAGTTCCACCGCCTGCGCATGTGGCCGCCGGCGCCGATCACCACCACCTCGCTGCCGGTCGATTTCGATCTCGACTCGCTGCGCATCGAGTACCCGTTCACCTCGGTGCCGGCCGAGCACGTGGCGGCGATCCGCGCCGACAACGCCTTCTTCAGCGGCTACTTCGTGCCCGAGACCACCGCCGGCACGCCGGCGCAGCTGGCGCAGGTCGAGATGTTCTGGCATCACGCGGTGAGCATGGCGCCGCTCACCGTCGCGGCGCTCGGCCAGCTCGCCGGCGAGGGGATGGTGACGGCGTTCTACGGCGCCCTGGACGAGGTCGGCCCGCTGCGGCGCGAGCAGCTGAGCTGGGACGCGGTCGATTCGCCGCACGCCAACTGGCGCACCCTGCGGCCGCTGTTCCAGGCGCTCATCCGCCGCCACATCGTGGTCACCGACGCCGAGCGCACGCTGATCGTCGGGCTCTTCGACTACGAGGAGTGGCGCCTCCACGTCGTCGCCGGCCTGCCGACGATCGAGCCCCCGCCGGCCGCCGGAGACAGCTGGTCGGCCCTGGTCTCCCCGCTCGACGTGGCGCAGGCCGTCGATCGCCTCAAGGCCGGCGAGCCGCTCGGCGAGGATCTCCTCGAAGCGCGCATCCTGCTGCTGGCGCGCAAGCCCGAGGGCGGCTTCGACTCCTACGAGCTGGACGTCGATCAGCTCCCCGAGCTGCAGGACCCCGCGAGCGAGCTGGTGCAGGCCCTCGGCGCGGTCAACTGAAGCGTCGCCCGGCTGATCCGGAACCTCCGCCGGCAGCGCTGCCGCCAAGGCGGCGCGGCGCGGAAGCAGCCGCGGAGCTGGCGGTTTTCGCGCCGCGCCCCCCCTCGCGGCCCCTCGCCTGCCTGGCATTCCGCAGCCCGGTGCTAGACTGATCCTGTGTTACACGAGGGGAACCGCCATGGCCAACTTGACCATCACCGTTGACGACGAGGTGCTGCGCCGGGCGCGGGTGCGGGCGACGGAGAACGACACGTCGGTCAACAGCGTCCTTCGTGGCTACCTTGAAGCGTACGCTGCCGCCGGACCCACCTGGGAGCAGGCGACGGACGCGATCCTTCAGCTTTCGTCACAAGCCCGGTCCGGGCGCGGATCGGCCCACTGGAACCGGGACGAGCTGCATGAGCGGTAGGAGCTTCTTCGACACCAACGTCCTGGTCTATCTCTTCGACACTCAATCCCCCGCCAAGCAGGCCCGTGCACGCGAGCTTTTCGCGGAGCAGGCACGATCCGGCCAGATCGTGCTGAGCCCGCAGGTTCTTCAAGAGTTTTATGTCACGGTCACCCGCAAACTGGCGCAACCCCTGTCCGGCGACGAGGCCTTCGCCGCCCTGGCGCAACTCGCGCTGCTGCCCCTCGCCGCCATCGACGGGCCGCTGATTCTCCGCGCTGCGCGGCTCCATCAGAGCGAGAGCATCTCTTTCTGGGATGCGATGATCGTGCAGGCGGCCCTCGAAAGCGCCTGCCGGACCCTGCTCTCCGAGGACATGCAGCACGGCCGGCGGTTCGGCGACCTGGTGATCCAGAACCCTTTCGCCGAGTAAAGCGTCAACCGCGACGGTGCGGCTGACCTACGCCCCCCAGACCTCCGTGGCGAAGCGGAGGAAGTTGAGGCCCAGGATCTTGTCGATGCGGGCCGCGGGGTGGCCGCGCTGCTCCAGGAGGCGGGCCAGCTGGTGGAACTGCTCGACGCCGCGCAGGTCCACCACGAAGGGGAAGGTGTCGGCGCGCTCGCCCTTGGCGCCGATGCCGGCGGCGGCGCGCGCCGCCACCTCCTGGGCGAGCCGCGCCCGGTAGCCTTCGAGGTCGTCGATCGCGGTCACCGGGCCGTCGGTGCCGATGCCCACGTGATCCTCGCCGCAGACCTGGAGCGCGTGCTCGATGTGGTCCACCACCTCGGCGGCGGTGGCGTGGCCGGAGGCGCTGACGAACGGCATGAAGTAGATGCCCACGAAGCCGCCGCCGGCGGCGACCAGACGCAGCTCCGCGTCGGTCTTGTTGCGCGGCAGATCGACCAGCGCCCGGCAGCCGGTGTGATTGATCGACACCGGCTGCCGGGAGAGGCGGGCCGCCTCCAGGCAGGTGGCCTCGCCGCTGTGCGACAGGTCCACCATGATGCGCTGCTCGTTGAGCGCCGCCACCGCGGCCCGCCCGAGGGGTGTCAGGCCGTGGTTCTCCGCCACCATCGAGCCGTCGCCCAGCTGGTTGCGCGGGTTGTAGGTGAGCTGGATGACGCGCACCCCAAGGTTGCCGAAGATGGCCGCGCGCTCGGGCTTGTCGCCGAGCGCGGCGCCGTTCTGGAAGCCGTAGATGACGCCGATCCGGCCCTCCCGCGCGGCGCGCCGGACGTCGGTCGCGGTGTGCACCTTGAGCAGGTCGGCGCCGTGCTCGCGCACCGCCCGGTCCCACTCGCCGATGCCGCGCACCGTCGCCTCGAAGGGCTCTTCGGGTCCCGCCACGTAGCCCAGCGTGACGTTGACCGCGGTGAGCCCCGAGGCGTGGGCCTCGCGCAGCACCCGCGCGCCGAGCGCCGGGCCGGCGGAGGTGCCGGCGCCAGGGTCCAGGTTCGGGTCGTCGAGACCGCCCAGGGCGTTGACGATGATCCGGCGGCCGGCGGCCGGCGGCGGCACCGGGGGCGGCGCCACGCCCGGCGCCGGCGCCATCCCCGGAGACGAGGACGCGCCGGCGGGCGCCGGTTGCCC
>JASLEW010000344.1 GCA_030150965.1 Thermoanaerobaculia bacterium
GGCCCGGCGAAGAGCACCTGGAGCGGCGCGCCGCACGCCGGGTCGTGGCCGGGCCACGGCTCGCCGGCCGGCGCCGCGCCGCTCCAGGTGCTCTTCGCCGGGCCGGGTGCCGGATCGACCGCCGGGCTCGCTGCAGAGCCGGCTACCGGGCTCGCTGCCGAGCCGGCTACCGGGCCCGCTGCCGAGCCGGCTGCCGGGCCGATGGCGGCGCCGCCGGACGAGAGCCCGGTGCGCCTCCCCTCCGGCGAGCGGCAGCTCGCGGTGGACCTCGCCCTCGCCGTCCGCGAGGCCGCGGGTGGAGGAGGTGAGCCGCGGTTCCTCCTCACGCTCGACCACGCCGTCGACCTGTTTGACGCCGCGACCGCGGTGCGCCTCCTCCAGCACTACGCGGCGCTCCTGGCCGGCGCCGCGGCGGCGCCGGAGATGCCGCTCTCGCGCCTGCCGCTCCTCGGCGCGGCCGAGCGCCACCAGATGCTCGCCGAGTGGAACGACACGGCGTCGGCCTTCCCGCGGCGCCCGCTCCACAAGCTCTTCGAGGAGCAGGCGGCGGCGCGGCCGGAGGCGATGGCGGTGGTCTGGGACGGAGGGGTGGTCACCTACGGCGAGCTCGACCGGCAGGCGGGCCGCATCGCCCGCCGGCTGCGGCGGCTGGGGGTGGGGCCGGAGTCGCGGGTGGCCCTCTACCTGGAGCGCTCGGCGGAGATGGTGGCGGCGGTCCTGGGCGTCCTCAAGGCGGGCGGCGCCTACCTGCCGATCGACCTCTCCTATCCGCGGGAGCGCCTGGAGCTGTTGCTGGAGGACGCGGCGCCGGCGGCGGTCGTCGGCACCAGCCGCTCGCTGGCGTCGCTGCCCGGCACGGCGCCGCAGCTCGCCGTCGATCTCCTCGCCATCCATCCGGCGACGGCCCGGCACCTCGCCCGCCGGCTCGCCGCCCGCTCCGTCCCCGGCGAGCCTCCGAAAGCGCTGGTCGATCGGCTGGCCGGGGTCTACCGCGCGACCGGCGGCGACACGCGGGCGATGATGCGGGCCCTGGCTCCGACGGCGCCGACGGCGCCGATGGCTCCGGCGGCGCCGGCGGCCGGCGAGGGCGCGGAGCCGGCGCCCCAGGCGCCCGCCGCGACGGCGGAGGAGCCCTCGGCCGACGTGCCGCCGGAGAGCCTGGCGTACGTCCTCTACACCTCGGGCTCGACCGGGACGCCCAACGGCGTCGAGGCGACCCACGAGGCGGTGGTGCGGCTGGTGCGCGAGACGGGATACCTCCGCTTCGGCCCCGGGGACGTCTTCCTGCAGATGGCGCTCATGTCCTTCGACGCCTCGGTGCTCGAGCTCTGGTGGCCGCTCGCCAACGGCGGCTGCGTGGCGCTGCCGCCGCCCGGGCGCTTCGCCCTCGGCGACCTCTACGAGCAGGTGGAGCGCCACGGGGTGACGACGCTCTTCCTGACCACCGGGCTCTTCCACGTCGCCGTCGAGGAGGGCCTTTCGGGGCTCGCGGGGCTGCGCCATCTCCTGACCGGCGGCGACGTCATGTCGCGCGCCCACCTGGAGCGGGCGCTCGCGGCGCTGCCCGCGGTCGAGCTGATCCACTGCTACGGGCCGACCGAGAACACCGCCTTCACCTCGACCCACCGGGTGCGCCAGCCGCTGGCCGAGGGACCGGTCACCCTCGGCAGGCCCATCGCGACCTGCCGCGCCTACGTGCTCGACCCGACGCTCGCGCCCGTGCCGATGGGCTGCGCCGGCGAGCTCTACCTCTCCGGCCCGGGGCTCGCGCGCGGCTACCTCGGCCGCCGCGAGCTGACGGCGGAGCGCTTTCTCCCCAACCCGTTCGAGGCGGGGAGGCTCTACAAGACCGGCGACCTGGTGCGCTGGCGCCCCGACGGCACCCTGGCGTTCCTCGGGCGCCACGACTTCCAGGTCAAGGTGCGCGGCTTCCGCATCGAGCCCGGCGAGATCGAGGCCGCTCTCCTGCGCCACCCGCGGGTGCGCGAGGCGGCGGTGGTGGGGCTCGCCGAGGGCGGCCGCGACCACCGCGTGGTGGCGTACTACGTGACCGAGGCGGGCGCGGAGACGAGCCGGGAGGACCTGCGCGCCTTCCTGCGCGCGCGCCTGCCGGAGCACATGGTGCCCGCCGTCTTCGTGCCGCTCGCGGCGCTGCCGCTGACCGCCGTCGGCAAGCTCGACCGGCGGGCGCTGCTGGCCCCCGAGGCGCTCGCGCCGGCGGCGGACGAGCCGGCCACGGCGCTCCGCGCCGGCGCCCGCGATCCGAGCGACCTGGGCGACGTGGTCATGGAGATGCTCGCCGGGCTCTGGGAGGACGTGCTCGACCCCGAGCCGCGGCGCGGGCCGGCCGCCGACGGCGCCCTGGCCTTGGCGAGGAGCCGGCGGGTCGGCGCCGGCGACGACTTCTTCGACCTCGGCGGGCATTCGCTCTCCGTCATGCGCCTGCTGTCGCGCATCCGCCAGACGTTCGGGGTGGCGCTCGGCGCGCAGACGGTCTTCGCGTTTCCCACCCTGGCCGCGCAGGCGCGCGTGGTCGCCGCGGCGCGGCGGGGGGCGGAGAGCGCCCTGCCGCCGCTGGCGCGGGTCCCGCGGCAGGGGCCGCCGGCGCTCTCCTTCGCCCAGCAGCGGCTCTGGTTCCTCGACCGCCTGGCGCCGGAGAGCCCGCTCTACAACGTCCCGGCGACCTGGCTCGTCACCCCGGCGCTCGCTCCGGCGCTCGCTTCGACGGCGCTCGCTTCGTCGGCGCCCGCGCCAGCGGCGCTCGCTCAGACGGCGCTCGCTCAGACGGCGCTCGCTCCTGGCGGGCTCGCTTCGACGGCGCCCGCTCCGGCGGCGCCCGCGACGGCGGCGCTCTCTCCGGCGGCGCTCGCCGCCGGCCTCTCCGAGATCGTCCGCCGGCACGAGACGCTGCGCACCCGGTTCGTCGAGGTGGACGGCGAGCCCCGGCAGGAGATCGGCGCCCCCTGGCGGGTGCCGCTGCCGCAGGTGGACCTCCGCGGTCTCGGCCGGGAGCGGCGCCGGGGCGAGCTCGCGCGCCTGCGCGCCGAGGAGGCGGGCCGGCCGTTCCATCTCGCCCGCGGCCCCCTGCTGCGGGCCGGCCTGGTGCGCCTGGACGAGGAGGAGCACGCGCTCCTCCTCACCGTGCACCACATCGTCTACGACGGCTGGTCCGAGGGGGTGCTGATCGCCGAGCTCACGGCGCTCTACGCGGCGGCCCTCGCGGGGCGCCCCTCGCCGCTCGGCGAGCTCGCCGTGCAGTACGCCGACTTCGCCGCCTGGCAGCGCGCCTGGCCGCCGGAGGTGCTCGGGCGGCAGCTCGTCTACTG
>JASLEW010000366.1 GCA_030150965.1 Thermoanaerobaculia bacterium
GTGCCGCCGCGCCGGGCGGCGCGCGGGGCCTCCTCACCAGGCTGCGCCGCTACGGCGAGGCCGAGATCGGCATCGGCTTCACCGTCATCCTGGCCGCCGCCTCGCTCACCTCGCAGCCGCCGGCCGCCGACGTGGCGCGCGACCAGGTGCCGCTCGCCGCCATCGCCGCCCGCTTCACCCCGCGCCCGCCGCGCCTGGTGCCCCCCGGCCGCGAGGAGGCCACGGCGCCCGCGGTGCGCACCGCCGCGGCGGCCAACGGCGGCATCATCCCCGACTCCTACGTGTCGTCGGTGCCGGGCCAGATCAGCGAGCCGCCGACGCCGGGCGAGAGGGCGCTCTCGGAGTTCAACCACAACGTCTCGGGGCTGGTGGTGCTCGCCGCCGGCCTGCTCGCCGTCGCCGCGCGCGCCGGCTGGCGCTGGGCGCGCAACTGGCCGCTCGCCTTCCTGGCGCTCGGCGTCTTCCTCTTCCTGCTCGCCGACGTCGAGTACTGGCCGCTGGGGCCGGTCCCCTTCTGGCGCGGCTTCCTGGTCTCGGAGGCGCTCCAGCACCGCCTCGCCGTGCTGCTCATCGTCGCCTTCGCCCTCTTCGAGCGCCAGGTGCAGCTCGGGCGCGCCGCCAGGCCGGCGATGGCGCTGGTCTTCCCCTTCGTCTGCTTCCTGGGCGGCGCCCTGCTCCTCACTCACAGCCACTCGCTCAACAACCCGCGCGAGGAGCTGCTGGCCGAGCTGAGCCACGCGGCGATCGCCATCCTGGGCGTCGCCGCCGGCTGGTCGCGCTGGCTGGAGCTGCGCCTGGAGGGCGGTCCGCGCCGCGCCCTCTCCTGGGTGTGGCCGGTCTGCCTGATGCTGGTCGGCGCGGTCCTGCTCAATTACCGCGAGGGCTGAGCACCCCCTCCGGAGATCCAGTGGCATTCGGCCGCCGCGCCATCCGCCCCAGCTGTGTTGCGACCTGCCGGGAGTGTCGCGACAGGCGGCAGCCGCGACCGCTCCCGGCAGCGCAGTCCCCGCCGCGCCTCGGTCGCGCGCCTCAGATCTCCGCCTGCCCCTCCAGGTAGAAGACGCAGGTGCCCTCCAGCTTGACCCGGTCGCCGGCCAGCGCACAGAGCACCTCGCCGCCGCGCGGCGAGGCCTGGCAGGCGCGGAACCGGTCCTTGCCCAGGAGGTTCGCCCAATACGGCGCCAACATGCAGTGGGCGCTGCCGGTGACGGGGTCCTCCGGCACCCCCTTGGCGGGGGCGAAGTAGCGGCTGACGAAGTCGTAGGCGCCGTCCCCCGCGGCGGTCACAATCACCCCTCCACGGTCCAGCCGCGCGATGGCCGCCAGGTCCGGCGTCAGCTCGCGCACCGTCCGCGCGCCGTCGAGGAGGGCCAGGTAGTTGCACTCGTCGGCAAAGACCTCCTTCGGCGCGGCGCCCAGGGCCTCGGCGAGCCCCGGCGGCGCCGGCACCCGCGCCGACGGCCGGGCCGGGAAGTCCATGACGTAGCCGCCGTTCACCCGGTCCACCGGGAGGGGGCCGCTCACCGAGTGGAAGACGACGCGCGTGCGTCCGGGCTCCAGCCGCTCCATCACCGCGGCGGCGCTGGCCAGGGTGGCATGACCGCAGATCGGCACCTCGGTGGTGGGGGTGAACCAGCGCAGACGGTAGTCACCGTCCTCCGGCACCAGGAACGCCGTCTCGGCCAGGTTGTTCTCCGCCCCGACCGCCTGCAGCGTCGCGTCAGGCAGGAAGCGGTCCAGCAGCACGACGGCGGCGGGGTTGCCCGCGAAGCGGCGGGTGGTGAAAGAGTCGAGCTGAAAGATGCGAGCGTGCATCGCGAACCTCCTTGAACGGCTGCGGTGAAGGGGCCAACCGCTCCCCCGGCCGGGCGTCGGCGCTGCCATGATGCTCCGGCACGGGCGCGGTTGGTTCGATCTAATGAACTAGTTCAATTGAGGGATCTTCTCCAGATCTTTTTCCCAATTGACCTGGCTTCCAGCCTAGAGATGTTCAATGCCCTAGATCAAGTAGTACAATAGAGCTATGACAATTTGGGAACCCTGGCTCGCGGACGTTCCTGGGCCTTTCCACCAGCGCCTGGTGGCCGCCCTGGAGCAGGACATCGCCGCCGGCAGCCTGGCGCCGGGAGCGCGCCTGCCCACCCACCGGGCGCTGGCCCGCGCCCTGCGCACCACGGTGGTCACCGCCAGCCGCGCCTACCGCGAGGCCGCGGCCCGCGGCCTCGTCCAGGGCACCGTGGGGCGCGGCACCTTCGTGGCGCCGCGGGCCGCGGGCGCCGAGGCGGCTGGTAGGAGCACCGAGGCGGCCGGACGGCTCCAGGCGCCCGCCGAGCCCGGCGCGGCCGAGGCCCCGCCCCTCCTGGACCTGGGGGCCAACGTGGTCGCCGCCGGGGCCGATCCGCCGGGCACGCCGCCGCCGCAGGCGGTGGCGGCGCTCCTCTGGGACGGCCTGGCGCGGCGCCATCCGCCGGGCGGCGGCGGGGGCCATCGTGCCGCGGGCGCGGCGTGGCTGCGGC
>JASLEW010000389.1 GCA_030150965.1 Thermoanaerobaculia bacterium
GGTATTCGCTTGCCCTCCGGCTCCCTGGCGGCGTTGCGACCTGCAGGGAGTGTCGCGACAGGCGGCAGCCGCGACCGCCTCCTCACCGTAGTCCCTGCTACGCTTGCGTCGGCGCGCCTGGCCAGGAAGCCGGATTGCGGCGCGACTACCATGCGAACTAACCGTGCGGGACACTAGCCGGCGGAGGGGTCGGGCAGCAGCAGCCGCTCGATGCCGCGCGCCCTGCCGGTCGTCTCGTCGATATCGATCACCGCCGCCGCCAGGCGCACGTCGTGCTTGGCCACGTCGAGGGGCGTGCGGGTCTGCAGCAGGAAGCGCCTGAGCACCCGGTCGGTCTTCATGCCGACGATCGAGTCGTAGGGCCCGGTCATCCCCACGTCGGTCAGCAGGGCCGTGCCGCCCGCGAGCACGCGCTCGTCGGCGGTCGGCACGTGGGTATGGGTGCCGATCACGGCGCTCACCCGGCCGTCGAGGTAGAAGCCCATCGCCTGCTTCTCGCTGGTGGCCTCGGCGTGGAAATCCACCAGCTTCACCTTGACGCTGCGCGGCAGCTCGGCGAGCAGGCGGTCGGCCGCCTTGAACGGCGAGTCGAGCTCGCTCATGAACACCCGCCCCTCCAGGTTGAGGGTCGCGACCGGCACGCCGGCCGCGGTCTCGCCCAGGTGGACGCCGCGGCCGGGATTGCCCTCCGGGTAGTTGGCGGGGCGCAGCAGGCGCCGCTCGCGGTCGAGGATCTCGACCCCCTCCTTCTTGTCCCAGATGTGGTTGCCGGTGGTGTAGCAGTCGATCGGCAGCTCGGCCAGCTCGGCCATCACCTCGGGGGTGACGCCATAGCCGCCGGCGGCGTTCTCGACGTTGACCACCACGTAGTCGGCCTGGTGGCGGTCCACCAGGCGCGGCAGCAGGTTCCTGAGCGCCGTGCGGCCCGGCCGCCCCATCACGTCGCCGACGAACAGCAGCTTCACTTGGCGTACTCGATCGCCCGCGTCTCCCGGATCACCGTCACCTTGATCTGCCCGGGATAGGTCAGCTCGGCCTCGATCTTGCGCGCGATGTCCTTGGACAGCCAGAGCGACTGCTCGTCGCTGATCTTGCCGCTGTCGACGATGATGCGGACCTCGCGGCCGGCCTGGATGGCGAAGGTCTTCTGCACTCCCTTGAAGCCCGAGGCGATCTCCTCCAGCTTCTCCAGCCGCTTGACGTAGGTCTCCAGGATCTCGCGGCGGGCGCCGGGGCGCGCCGCCGACAGGGCGTCGGCCGCCGTCACCAGCACCGCCTCGACGGTCTGCGGGTCGTAGTCGCCGTGGTGGCAGGCCATGGCGTGGACCACCTCCTCGGTCTCGCCGAAGCGCCGCAGCAGGTCGATGCCGATCTGCAGGTGGGTGCCGTCCATCTCGCGGTCGATCGCCTTGCCGATGTCGTGCACCAGGCCGGCGCGGCGCGCCACCTGGATGTTGGCCTTCAGCTCGGCCGCCATGGTGCCGGCCAGGAACGCCACCTCCTTGCTGTGCTGCAGCACGTTCTGCCCGTAGGAGGTGCGGTAGCGCAACCGGCCGAGCAGCTTCACCAGCTCGGGGTGCATGCCGGGGATCGCCAGCTCCAGGAGGGCCGACTCCCCCTCGTGCAGGATCTTCTGGTCGAACTCGGCCTTGACCTTCTCGACCACCTCCTCGATGCGCGCCGGGTGGATGCGGCCGTCGCCGATCAGCCGCTCCAGCGCCACCCGGGCCACCTCGCGGCGGAACGGGTCGAAGCCGGAGAGGATCACCGCCTCCGGCGTGTCGTCGACGATCAGGTCGACGCCGGTCGCCATCTCCAGGGCGCGGATGTTGCGCCCCTCGCGGCCGATGATCCGTCCCTTCATCTCGTCGCTGGGCAGCATCACCACCGAGACCGTGGTCTCCGACACGTAGTCGGAGGCGGAGCGCTGCACCGCCATGCCGATGATCCGCTGCGCCTGCTTGCCGGCCTGCTCGCGCGCCTCGTCCTCGATGCGCTTGACGATGTGCGCCGCCTCGATGCGGGCGTCGTCCTCCATGGCGCGGACGAGCTCCTCGCGCGCCTGCTGCGCGGTCAGGCCGGCGATCTGCTCCAGGCGGGTACGTTCGAGGTCGAACATCGCCGCGACCTCGGACTCCTTCTTCTCGATCGCCTTCTCGCGCAGCGACAGGGCGCGCTCGGTCTGGCCGAGGTCGCGCTCGTGGCGGACCACCTCGTCGGCGCGCTTGTCGAGGTTGTCCTCCTTCTGGGTGAGGCGGCGTTCCAGCGCCTCGAGCTCGGCGCGGCGCTTGCGCGACGCCTGCTCGTGCTCGGCGCGCGCCTGCAGGAGCTTCTCGCGCGCCGCCACCTCCGCCTCGCGCCGCACCGTCTCGCTCTGGCGCTCGGCGTCTTCGATCATCTTCGCCGCCTGGCGCTTGGCCTGCGCGTTGATGCGCCGGGTGGCGCGGCGCAGCACCAGCCACCAGGCCGCGACCAGGACGATCACCAACGCGACCAGCGTCAGCGCGGCCGCGATGAGGGTTGTCTGGGTGTTCACCGGGTCCCCCGTATGTTCAACAGGAGGCGACCGGGCCGGATCTGGAGAGAGGCACCTCTTTCACGCAAGAGGGTGAAACGGCATCCCCCGCGCGGCCGTGGGGGCCGGCGTTTAGAACCTGAAACGCACCAGGTGGGTGTCCGCTCCACGGGCCTTTAGCGTCCTCGTCATCCTTGTGGGATCGAGGCTGGCACGGGCCACGCGGGTAAAAGACTCCCGCATTAAGAGTGTAGGTTCTACAATCGTGGTACCCACCACGAACCGCGCAGGGGATGCAACGTCAGTTCCCATATATTTCGAGCTGGCGACTGCTTACCGGCTCCAGCCTATCAACCCCTCAGGGCGCCGGCCAATTCCTCAGTCAGCTCCGCCACCTTCTCCCGAACCTCGACCCATTCACCTTCCTGCCGCTTCTCCATTCGGAACAGTTCATCTGCCAGGTTGAGCGCCGCCAGGATCGCGATGCGGGCCGTGTCGGCCGTGTTCACGTGTTGGGCCATCTCGCGCATCTTGCGATCGACGAGATCGGCCAGACCCTGAAGGTACTCGCGGTCGTCGCTTCCACGGACGTTGTAGACCGCGCCGAAGATCTCAACCTCGGTGCTGGTCGACGGCATGGTCTCCAAATCCGCAGCCCTCCACCTAACCGGGCAACAAGTTGCGTGATGCCAGCGGTTTGGCCAAACGCGGACTATAACACAGGTTTGTCACCTCGCCGTTTGGCGCCCTCCCCCCCTCCCCCGCGCCAGCCGAGGGAGGCAGACGGAGCCGCCTCCCTGGGGGGCATGCCGCCGGCCGCGGGGACGGTAGAATTCCCCTGGCCCGGGCCGCCCGGTCCGGCGGAGACACCCTCCATGCCCCTCTATCAGGTCCTGCGGCCGCTGCTGTTCCGCTGCGACCCCGAGCGCGCGCACGGCCTCGGCATGGGGGCGCTGCGGCTGGCGCAGGCGGTGCCGGGGGGTGCCCCGCTGCTCGCCGGCCGCTACCGGGTGGCCGATCCGGCGCTGCGGCAGACCCTTCTCGGACGGCGGATCGACAACCCGGTGGGCCTCGCCGCGGGCTTCGACAAGAACGCCCTGGCGGTCGCGGGCTGGGCGGCGCTCGGCTTCGGCTTCGCCGAGGTGGGGACGGTCACTCCCCTGCCGCAGGCCGGCAACCCGCGCCCGCGCCTGTTCCGCCACCCGCGGCAGCGCAGCCTGCAGAACGCCCTCGGCTTCAACAACCGCGGCCTCGCGGCGCTGCACGACCGCCTCCGGGCGCTGTCGCGGAGGCGGCCGGAGGAACCGGAGCACCCGGAAGCCGTGCTCCCGGGAGGCGGGCGGCAGGATGCAGGGCGGCCCGAGGCAGGGCGGCGGGACCCGGGCCTCTACCCGCTGCCGCTCGGCGTCAACGTCGGCAAGGGGCGCGACACGCCTCCGGCCGCGGCGCTGGACGAGTACACCCGCCTGCTCGGCGGCCTGGGGGACCTCGCCGACTACCTGGTGGTCAACCTCTCCTCGCCCAACACGCCGGGGCTGCGCGACCTGCAGAACGAGTCCTTCGTGCGCGACCTGATGCAGGCGGCGCGCTCCGTGACCCGCACGCCGGTGCTGGTCAAGCTGTCGCCCGACCTGCCGCCGCCGGCCCTGGAGGCGCTGGCGGCGGCGGCGGTGGAGGCGGGTGCCGCCGGCATCGTCGCCACCAACACCACGACCGACTATGCGCTGCTGCCCGGGGCCAAGCCCGGCGGCGGCCTCTCCGGTCAGGTGCTGCGGGAGAAGAGCCGCGCGGCGGCGGCCCTCCTCGGCCGCAGCCTGCGCGGCAGCGGCGCGGTCCTGGTGAGCGTGGGGGGGGTGGACTCCGGAGAGGAGGCCTACCGCCGCCTGCGGGCCGGCGCCTCCCTGGTGCAGATCTACACCGCCCTGGTCTACGAGGGGCCCGCGCTCGCGCGGCGGATCAACCGCGAGTTGCTCGCCCTCCTGGCCCGCGACGGCTTCACCCACATCTCCCAGGCCGTGAGCACCGGCCTCACGGGATAGCGGCCGCCGGGGCCCGCGGCACGCTCCCTCCGGCAGGCGCCTGCCGCCGGCTGCCGCGGCACGCTAGTGTCCCGCACGGTTAGTTCGCATGGTAGTCGCGCCGCAATCCGGCTTCCTGGCCAGGCGCGCCGACGCAAGCGTAGCAGGGACTACGGTGAGGAGGCGGTCGCGGCTGCCGCCT
>JASLEW010000404.1 GCA_030150965.1 Thermoanaerobaculia bacterium
GAGAGGAGGTGGTCCTCGGGCAGCATGGAGTGCATTGTACCGGCTCCCTTCGTTTTCCTTCCCCAACGGAGGCTGCGGGGCCGGGTCCGAGGCGCCGCCGGCCCTCCCGGCGCCGCTAAGGAGCGGGCGAACCACGGCGGCTCCCTGAACGCGCACACGCGCCAGAGCCCGCGGGCGCGGCGCGGGGAGGGACCGGCGGCGCCTCGGACCCGGCCCCGCAGCCTCCGTTGGGGAAGGAAAACGAAGGGAGCCGGTACAATGCACTCCATGCTGCCCGAGGACCACCTCCTCTCCGGCGTGCCGGACCCCGAAGACCTCGGGGTCGAGCCGTCCCTGCGGCCCCGGCGGCTCGACGAGTATGTCGGGCAGCGCAAGATCGTCGACAACCTCCGCGTCTTCATGCAGGCGGCACGCGAGCGCGGCGAGAGCCTCGACCACGTGCTGCTCTTCGGGCCGCCCGGCCTCGGCAAGACCACCCTCGCCCATCTGATCGCCAACGAGATGAACGCCCCCCTGCGCGTCACCTCGGGCCCGGTCCTGGAGCGCGCCGGCGACCTGGCGGCCATCCTGACCAACCTCGAAGCCGGCGAGGTCCTGTTCATCGACGAGATCCACCGCCTGGGGCCGACCGTCGAGGAGATCCTCTACCCGGCCCTGGAGGACTACCGCCTCGACCTGATCATCGGCCAGGGACCGGCGGCGCGCACCGTCAAGATCACCCTCCCCCGCTTCACCCTGGTCGGCGCCACCACCCGCGCCGGCCTGATCAGCGCGCCCCTGCGCGCCCGCTTCGGCATCGTCCACCGGCTCGACTTCTACCACCCGGAGGAGCTGGCGCGCATCGTCCAGCGCTCCGCCCGCCTGCTCGCCATCCAGATCGACGAGGCCGGGGCCGGCGAGCTCGCGCGGCGGAGCCGCGGCACCCCGCGCGTCGCCAACCGCCTGCTGCGCCGCGTGCGCGACTTCGCCCAGGTGGCCGGCGCCAGCCGCGTCGACCTCGGCGCCGCGCGCGAGGCCCTGGCCCTCCTGGAGGTGGACGAGTTCGGCTTCGAGGAGGTGGACCGCAAGCTCCTCAACACCCTGATCGCCCACTACGACGGCGGCCCGGCTGGCCTCAAGGCGCTGGCGGCGGCGGTGGGCGAGGACGCCGGCACCCTGGAAGACCTCTACGAGCCCTACCTCATCCAGGAGGGATTCCTCCAGCGCACCCCGCGCGGCCGGGTCGCCACCCGCCGGGCCTACGAGCACCTCGGCCTGCCACCGCGCCGCGGCACCACGGGCAGCCTGTTCTGATGCGCGGCGCGAGCGAGCGGCCGGGCGCCGCCGCGGCGCCGATGCCGCCGATGGCCCCGATGCCGCCGATGGCCGCGATGCCGCCGATGGCCGCGATGCCGCCGATGGCCCCGATGGCGCCCCTGGCGCCCGTGACGCCGATGGCGCCCCTGGCGCCCGTGACGCCGATGGCGCCGATGGCGCCGATGACGCCGATGGCGGCGATACCGCCGACGCCGCCGCTCGGCGACGCGCGCCGCGGACGCGCCGGACGGCCATGCGCAACGCCGCGCTGATCTACAACCCGGCGGCGGGCCGGCGGCGCAACGAGCGGGCGCTCGACGCCGTCCTGCGCACCTGCCGCGCCGAGAGCTTCACCGTCGAGCCCCTCCCCACCTCGGCGCCGGGCGAGGCGACCGGGATGGCCGCCGCCCTCGCCCGCGACGGCCGCGTGGACACCGTCTTTGCCCTGGGCGGCGACGGCACCGCGCGCGAGGTCGCCGCCGGCCTGCTCGGCAGCCCGGTGCGCCTGGGCATCCTGCCGGGCGGCACGGTGAACCTCATGGCGCTCGCCCTCGGCCTGCCGCGCCACCCGGTGGCCGCCGCCGCCCTGCTCTGCCGCGCCGTGCCGCGCCGCTTCGACGTCGGGCTGGCCGGCGCCGACCCCTTCCTGATGATGATCTCGGCCGGCCTCGACGCGCGCGCCCTGGCCGCCCTCGACAGCGCCTTCAAGTCGCGCCTCGGCAGGACGGCGGTGCTGCTGCAGGGCATCCGCGAGTGGTGGCGCTACGGCTACCCGCCGCACGAGGTCGTCGCCGACGGCGAGCCGGCGCCGCCCGCCACCTTCCTCGCCGCCTGCAACATCCCCTACTACGGCGGCCGGTACCGCATGGCGCCGGCGGCCCGCCCGGACAACGGCAGCCTGGAGCTGGTGACCTTTCAGGGCACCGGCCGGGCGGCCACGCTGGGCTTCATCCTCGACGTGCTGCGCGGGGCGCACCAGCGGCGGCCGGACGTGCGGATCCGCACCGTCAAGGAGGTGGAGTTCAGCCTCCCCGCCGGCACCGCCATCCAGGTGGACGGCGATCCCGCCGCGCCGGCGGCGGCGCCGGTGCGGGTGCGCCTCGCGCCCGAGCCGCTGCTGGTGCTGGCGCCGGCGCCCGCCGCCGGATCCGGCGGCAGGGAAGCACGATGAGCGGAACCGACGCTGCGCCGAGCGGCCTGGCGGCGATCTTCGCCCCGCG
>JASLEW010000410.1 GCA_030150965.1 Thermoanaerobaculia bacterium
CAGACGGCGGGGACCGGCGAGGCCGCCGCCTGGCCGGACCGGGCCGCGGGCGCCGGCGCCGCCCGGGCGGGCTCCGCGGCGTCCCAGGCGCCGGGCAGCTGCGGCACCTCGTCCACCAGGGGATGCCCCACGTGCACCGCCGGCACGCCGGCGCGGCGGTAGAAGCCCACCTCGAAGTCGAAGAGGACCAGCATCTCGGCGATGCGGCGCGCGATGGTGCGGACGCGGCCCCGCCGCCAGGCCCAGACCTGCGGGCTGACGTAGTAGATGACCGGGATGCCGCGCCGCTTCAGGCGGCGGGCGAGGCGGAGGTTGAAGTCGGGAAAGTCGATCAGCACCGCGGCGGCCGGCCGGCGGCGCTCCACCTCCGCGAGCAGCAGGGCGAACACCTCCCGCACCCGCGGCAGGACGCGCAGCACCTCGACGATGCCGACCACCGCCACCTCGGCGCTGTCGGCCAGGGTCCGCAGGCCCGCGGCGCGCAGCTCGGCGCCGCCCAGGCCGAAGGCGGCGAGGCCCGGCACCAGCCGGCGCAGCTCCTCCAGGAGGCGCGCTCCGTGCAGGTCGCCCGAGGCCTCTCCCGCCACCACCAGGAGCTCGACCCCGGCGGCGTCCGTGCCGCCGGCGGGATGCCGGTCGCCGCCGGCGGACCCGGCGGCGGGACCCGCCTGAGCGCTGGATGCCGGCATGGCCCCTGATGGCCCCCTGGCCCGGATCAGGGGATCGGCGCCGGCGGCCCGGGCGGCAGCGGGTACATGAGCCAGGCGACGGCGAGGCCGCCCGCCACCATGCCGCAGAAGAGCTGGAGGAAGAGCACCACCTGGGCGTGGCGCTCGCGCCGCCACAGGGTGGTGAAGAACAGGCTCACCAGCAGGGCGTAGACCACCATCAGCAGGAAATGGGAGAGCACGGTCACTCCTTCTTGCCGCTGCCGATGTCCCACACGTCGAGCACCAGCAGCAGGTTCATCAGCCCGGCGGTGAGCAGGAAGGCGGTGCCGTACTCGAAGCCGGCCGCCTCCTGCACACCCTCGTAGTGCATGGCATAGCGCAGCACGAAGTAGGGAACGCCCATGCCGATCGAGCCCAGGGTCGCCAGGTAGGTGAGCGGCTGCCCCGGCGTTGGACGGTAGAGGTTGCCCTGGAGACTGTAGCCGATGGCGACCGCGATCACCACCAGGACGAGAAAGACCACGCCGCGCACGGCCCGCTTCAGGTAGATGTGGCCGAGGCCCGGAACGAGCCAGGCGAGGGCCAGCCCCAGCACCAGCTGCGCCACCGGCAGCGGTTCGGCCCGCACCGGCGCGGCGGACTCCCGAGAGGCCGGGGGCACCGGCGCGGCGGGCGGTGGCTGGGGAGGTTGCGGGCCTGTCGCGGACGGCGCGGGAGTGCTAGCGGGATCCACCTGAGGGTTCCTCCTCCTGGGCAAAGAGCGCGCGCAGGCGCTCGCGGCTCTGGCGCAGGTCGTCCGGGATCAACCGGACCTCCGCCAGGGCGGTCATGAAGTTGGTATCTCCGGCCCAGCGCGGGACGATGTGGAAATGGAAATGGTCCGGCACCCCGGCGCCCGCCGAGCGGCCCAGGTTCATGCCGAAGTTGAAGCCGTCCGGCCGGTAGGCGGCGGCGAGGACGCGCTGCGCCCGCAGCACCAGCGGCCACAGCTCGTCGCGCGCCGCGGCGGGGCTGTCCTGCGGCGACGCCAGGTGGGCGAGGGGCGCCACCATCAGATGACCGCTCGAGTAGGGGTGCAGGTTGAGCATCACCAGGTGGTGGCTGGCGGTCGCGACCACCAGGCCGTCGGGGTCGTCGGGCCGCCGGGCCGCGGCACAGAGAAAGCAGCCGGAGTCAGGCCGTGGGTCCGAGATATAGGCCAGCCTCCAGGGGGTGAAAAGGCTCTGCATCGGATGCGCGGGCGAGGGCGGCGGCGGCCGGGGCCGGTCGGCCCCGGTGCGGCGTTCAGCACTCGTCGTTCAGCAGCTCGCGGAGCTCCTTGCCCGGTTTGAAGTAGGGGATGCGCTTGGGCGGCACCTTGACCTTGTCGCCGGTCTTCGGGTTGCGCCCGGTGCGCGCCCCGCGGTGACGGATGCGGAAGCTGCCGAACCCTCTGAGCTCGATCTTCTCGCCGTCCTTGAGCGAGTGGACGATGCTGTCGAACACCGTGTTGACGATGATCTCGGCATGCTTCTTGGTGAGCTGCGTGGTGCGTGCGACCTCCTCGACCAGCTCGGCCTTGGTCATGCCGTCCTTCAAGGGCACAGTCATCGCTTCCCCCCCTTCCTCAGAATGGCCGCGGTGGTCGCCGCGGCATTCCGGCCGCCCGCGCACCGTTCGCAAGGCGCAGGGCGCAGACGGCCGGCGCTAGCGTCGGGACCGCGACCTACTCTGAAGAACCCAGGTGCTCGTCGTGCTTCTTTTTCTCCTCTCGCCGCTTGCCACGGCCCTCGCCGGCCTGGGCCGGCGCCGCCGCACGGGCGGGCGCCGCCTCCGCCTCGCCGCCGGCGGTGCTCGGGTCGGCGGGGCCGGCGTGCCCATGGGCGCCGCCCTCCTCGCCGTCGCTCGCCTCGTGAGCCTCGTGGTCGCCGGCGGCGGCGCTGGCCGCCTGGTGCCGGCGGGCCGCCGCCTCGGCCTTCATCTCGCTGACCTCGTTGGGCGTCGGCTGGGTGACGCCGCGCATCGACAGGCCGACCTTCTTGTCGTCCTCCTCGATGCGCAGGATGCGGGTGCGCACGTAGTCGCCCACGGTGAAGCGGTCCTCCAGCTTGACGCCGCTCGGGATGTCGATCTCGCTGACGTGGGCCAGCCCCTCGAGGCCGTTGTAGATGTCGATGAACAGGCCGAAGTCGGTGACGTTCACCACCCGGCCGGAGAGCACGTCTCCCACCTTGTGCTTACGGGCGAACTCGTCCCACTCGTTGGGCATGAACTCCTTGATCGACAGCGAGACGCGCTGGTTCTCGACGTCGATGTTGGTGATCCGCGCCTTGACCAGGTCGCCCTTCTTGAGCACTTCGCTCGGGTGCTTGACGCGCTTCGTCCAGCTCATGTCGGAGACGTGGATGAGGCCGTCGATGCCGTCGGTGATCTCGACGAAGGCACCGAACTCGGTCAGGTTGCGCACCTTGCCCTCGATGATCGTGCCCTCGGGGTGGGTGTCGGCCAGCTCCTCCCAGGGGTTGCGCTCGGTCTGGCGCAGCGACAGGCTGATGCGCCGCTGGTCCATGTCCAGCTCGGAGACGATCGCCTCCACCTCGTCGCCCACCTCCAGGATCTTGGCCGGGTTGACCACCTTCTTGGTCCACGACATCTCGCTGACGTGGATGAGCCCCTCGACCCCCTCCTCGATCTCGACGAAGGCGCCGTAGTCGACCAGCGACACGACCCGGCCGCGCACGCGCGAGCCGATCGGGTACTTCTTGTCCACCAGGGTCCAGGGATCGTCGCCCTTCTGCTTGTAGCCGAGCGAGACGCGCTCGGTCTCGGGGTCGAACTTGAGGATGACGACCTCCACCTCGTCGCCGACCGAGAAGTGCTCGGAGGGGTGGTTGACCCGGCCCCAGGAGATGTCGGTGATGTGCAGCAGGCCGTCGATGCCGCCGAGGTCGATGAACACGCCGTAGTCGGTGATGTTCTTGACCACGCCGCGCAGCCGCGCCCCCTCCTCCAGCTTCTTCAGGGTCTCGGCCTTCTTCTTGACCAGCTCGGTCTCGAGCACCGCCTTGCGCGACAGCACGATGTTGTTGCGCCGGCGGTCGAGGCTGATGACCTTGAACTCCATCTCCTGGCCGCGCAGCGACTCGAGGTTCTTGACCGGCTTGATGTCCACCAGCGATCCGGGCAGGAAGGCGCGCAGGCCGACGTCCACGGTGAGGCCGCCCTTGATGCGGTCGGTGATGCGCCCCTTGATCACGCGGCCGTCCTTGTAGGCGCGCTCCACCTCGGTCCAGCGGCGCATGCGCTGCGCCTTGATGCGCGACAGCAGCACATGGCCCTCGAGGTCCTCGGTCTTCTCGAGCAGCACGTCGACCTCTTCGCCCACCTCGACCGTCAGCCTGCCCTCGCGGTCGGTGAACTCCTCGATCGGGATCAGGCCCTCGGACTTGTAGCCCACGTCGACAATGACCGAGTTCGACGTCACGCCGATGACCCGGCCGGGCACGATCTCCCCCTCGGTGAGATTGCGCATGCTCTCGTCGTACAGATCGAGGAGCTTCTGATAGTCCTCCTGCTGCTGCTCCTCCGCATCGGACTCAGCCGTCAGAATCGACTGGTCCTGGATCTCTTCACTGGCCGGCATAAAAAGACGTACCTCCTTGGGCTTTAGGATTCAGGCCGCTCGGGCCCTTGGACTCACGGGCCGGGCGCTGGGCGTCGCTGGTGCCGGGGCGCCTGGCAGCCCGGCCGTCGTCCAATCATCGAGTTCCGCTTAACTTGTTGAGAACTCGGGACGTAGAAGTATAGACCCGGAGCCGCCAGGTGTCAATGAGACGCTGCCGGCGGACGCGCCGCGCCGGCGGCGGCGTCCACCTCGGCGGAGGCGGATCTATACTTCTACGTCCCGAGTTCTCAACAAGTTAAGCGGAACTCGATGATTGGACGACGGCCGGGCT
>JASLEW010000421.1 GCA_030150965.1 Thermoanaerobaculia bacterium
GCCGGATCGTCGGGCGCCGGCAGGACCACCACCGCCGGCTCGGATCGCTCATCCGGCGGAGGCAGCACCGCCGCGGCCGGCGCCGACGGGTCGTCCGCCAAGGCCGGGATCGCCGCCCCCACCCCCGCGGGGCCCGCGGCGCCGGCGCTGGAGCCGGGGCCCGCGGCGCCCGCGGGGGTGGGGGCGGCGATCCCGGCCTTGGCGGACGACCCGTCGGCGCCGGCCGCGGCGGTGCTGCCTCCGCCGGATGAGCGATCCGAGCCGGCGGTGGTGGTCCTGCCGGCGCCCGACGATCCGGCCTACGTCTTCTTCACCTCCGGCACGACCGGCAAGCCGAAGGCGGTGCTCGGCCGCCAACGGGGCCTCAGCCATTTCCTCCTCTGGCAGAGCGATACCTTCGCCATCGGCGCCGGCGACCGCGTCGCGCAGCTGGCCGGCCTGTCCTTCGACGCGGTGCTGCGCGACCTGCTGCTGCCCCTGACCAGCGGCGCCACCCTCTGCCTGCCCGACGAGGACGAGCGGAGCCCGGAGAGCGTCGTGGCCTGGCTCGCCGAGCGCGCGGTCACCGTCGTTCACGCGGTGCCCTCCGTGGCCGGCGCCTGGCTGGGCGCCGCGCCGCCGGGGCTGTCCTCGCCCGCGCTGCGCCGGGTGTTCTCGAGCGGCGAACCGCTGCTCGCTCATCTCGTCCGCCGCTGGCGCGCGGTCTTCCCGCGGACCGAGGTCATCAACCTCTACGGCGCCACCGAGGCAACGCTCGCCACGACCTTCTACCGGGTCCCCGCGGAGCCGGTCTGGAACGTCCAGCCGGCCGGCACGCCGATGGCGGATGCGCAGGTGCTGGTCCTGGGCGGAGGAGAGGACGACGTCACGACGCCGGTGCGGGCCGGGGGCCCGGCGGCAGGGGCGGGGCTCCGCCAGTGCGGGCTCGGCGAGGTGGGCGAGATCGTGCTGCGCACCCCGTTCCGCAGCCTCGGCTATCTCAACAGCCCCGAGGAGAACCGGCGCCGGTTCGTGCCCAATCCCTGGAGCGCCGAGGCCGGGGATGCCGATCCCGCCGGCACGGCCGACCTGCTTTACCGCACGGGCGACCGCGGCCGGTACCGGATGGATGGCACTCTGGAGATCCTCGGCCGCCTGGACGAGCAGGTGAAGATCCGCGGCCTGCGCATCGAGCCCGACGAGATCCGGGTGGCCCTGGGCCGCCACCCGGCGGTGTGGGAGAGCGCCGTGGTGGTCCGCGAGGATCGGCCCGGCGACGCCCGCCTCATCGCCTATCTGGTGCTGCGGCCGGGCGCCGTCCTCGACGCCGCCGACCTGCGCCGGCACCTGCGCCGGGACCTGCCCGAGACCATGATCCCCGCGGCTTTCGTGGCGGTGCCCGAGCTGCCGCTGGCGCCGTCCGGCAAGATCGACCGCCGCGCCCTGCCGGCGCCGCCGGAGCGCACGGCGGCGGCGCCGCCTGGCCGGCGGACGCCGATCGAAGAGAAGCTGGCCGCGGTCTTCGAGGAGGTGCTCCGGGTGGAGCGGGTGGGGGTGGACGAGGGCTTCTTCGAGCTGGGCGGGCACTCGCTGCTGGCCACCCAGGTGCTGGCGCGGGTGCGGCGGGCGTTCGGCGTGGACCTCGGCCTGCGGCAGCTGTTCGAGCAGCCGACCGTCGCCGGGCTGGCGCGCCTGGTGGAGAAGGCGCTGTACGCCGGGCGCCGGCTGGCGGTGCAGCGGATCGCGGCGCGGCGGCCGGGAGCCGAGGCGCGACCTGCCGGGAGTGCCGCGACAGGCGAAAGCCGCGGCCTGCCGCTGTCGTTCGCCCAGCAGCGTCTCTGGTTCCTCGATCAGCTGGAGCCGGGGAGCGCCGCCTACAACCTGCCGGTGGCGGTCCGCTTGAGCGGAACGCTGCACCGGGCGGCTCTCGCCACGGCGCTGACCGATCTGGTGCGCCGCCACGAGATGCTGCGGACGACGTTCCGCGTGCCGCAGACGGCGGCGCCCGGCCAGCTCGGGGGTCCGGTGCAGGTGATCGCGCCGCCGGCCGCCGCCGCCCTGCCGGTCGCCGACCTCTCGGCGCTGCCGGCACCGGCGCGGCGGCGCGAGGCGGCGAGGCTGGAGCGCGAGGAGGCGCGCCGGCCCTTCGACCTCGCCACCGGACCGCTGCTGCGCATGCTGCTGCTGGCGCTGGCGGACGAGGAGCACCTGGCGCTGGTGAACCTGCACCACATCGTCAGCGACGGCTGGTCGATGGGCGTCCTGGTGCGCGACCTGGGAGCGCTCTACGCGGCCCGTCTCGCCGGCGCCGCCGGCCGGCCGAGCCCGCTGCCGGAGCTCGCGGTGCAGTACGCCGACTACGCCCTCTGGCAGCGCCGGCGGCTGTCCGGCGAGCCGCTGGCGGCCGAGGTCGCCTGGTGGCGCGGCCACCTCGCCGGCCTGCCGCCGGCGCTGGACCTGCCGGCCGACCACCCGCGGCCGCCGCTGCTCAGCGGCCGGGGCGCGGTGCACGGCTTCATCCTGCCCCCGGAGACCCTGGCCGGCGTCGCCGCGCTCTCCCGCCGCCACCGGACGACCCTGTTCATGACCTTGCTCGCCGGCTTCGCCGGGCTTCTGCAGCGCCACACCGGGGTCAACGACCTGGCGGTGGGCACGCCGGTGGCCGGCCGCTCGCGCCTGGAGCTGGAGCCGCTGATCGGCTTCTTCGTCAACACCCTGGTGCTTCGCCTCGACCTGGCCGGCGATCCGGATACGGCCGAGCTGCTCCACCGGGTGCGGGAGACGACGCTCTCCTCCTTCGCCCACCAGGAGCTGCCGTTCGACCTGCTGACCGAGGCCCTGGCGCCGCGGCGCGACCTCAGCCGGATGCCCCTGGTGCAGGTGCTCTTCGTGGTGCAGAACCCGGCGGAGGGCCCGCTGCACCTGCCCGGGCTGACCGTCGAGGCCAGCGCCGTGCCGAAGGGAGCGGCCAAGCTCGACCTGGTCTGCGCGCTGACCGAGGTGGCGGGCACGCTGGAGGGGACGATCGAGTACAGCACCGATCTCTTCGCCGCCCCCACCATCGCCCGCCTGGCAGACCACTTCGCCCGCCTGGTGGCGGCCCTGGCGGCGGAGCCGCCTTCTCAGGCGATGGCGCAGCCGCTTTCTCAGGCGATGGCGGAGCCGCCTTTCCAAGCGACGGCGGAGCCGCCTCTCCAGGTGACGGCGGAGCCGCCTTCCCTGGCGAAGGCGGAGCCGCCTCCCCAAGCGCCGGCGGAGCCGCCTCTCCCAACGGCGGCGCCGGCTCTCCGCGGGGCGGCGTCGCCGACCCTTCCGGCGATGGCGGAGCCGCGCTTCCCGGCGCCGGCGGCGGCTCCCCCGCGGCGCCGCCTGTCGGAGCTGCCGCTGCTGTCGCCCGGGGAGCGCTGGCAGCTGCTCGGCGAGTGGAACGGCGAGGGCGCGGCGGTGGCGCCGGAGTCCACCCTGCCGGAGCTGTTCGCCCGCCAGGTGAGGCGGGCACCGCACGCGCCCGCGGTGAGCCTGGACGGCGAGACGCTCACCTACGGCGAGCTGAGCCGGCGCGCCAATCGGGTGGCCTGGCGGCTGCGCCGCCTCGGCGTGGGGCCGGAGGTGCGGGTCGGCGTGCTCTGCGAGCGCTCGCTCGGTCTGGTGGTGGCGCTGCTCGGCGTCCTGAAGGCGGGCGGGGCCTACGTGCCCCTCGATCCCGCCGTGCCGGAGGAGCGGCTGGCCTTCCTCTGCGGCGACTCCGCGGTCCGCGTGCTGGTCGCCGGCACCCGGCGCGAGCTGCCGCCGCTGCTGCTGCCGGCGCTGCCGGCGCTGCCGGCGATAACCGCCGTGGTCCGGCTGACCGCGAGGGGCCTGCTCGATCCGGCGGCGGACCTGGACGCGCCGGCGCCGGCGGCCGGCCCGTCCGGCGCCGACCTGACCGACCTGGAGGGTGCCGGGCCGCCGCCGCGGGTGGGGGCCGACAACCTCTGCTACGTGATCTACACCTCCGGTTCGACGGGCCGGCCGAAGGGGGTGCTGATGCGTCATGGCGGCGTGGCGCGGCTGCTCGCCGCCGCCGATCCCTGGTTCGGCTTCGGGCCGGAGGACGTCTGGACGCTGTTTCATTCCTATGCCTTCGACTTCTCGGTGTGGGAGATGTGGGGGGCCCTGGCATTCGGCGGCCGGTTGGTGGTCGTGCCCCACTGGCTGGCCCGCTCGCCGGAGGCCTTCCGGCGGCTGCTGGCCGAGGAGGGAGTGACGGTGCTCTGCCAGACCCCGACGGCCTTCCGCCAGCTGATCCAGGCCGACGCCGCCGCGGACCCCCGCGGCGCCCTGGCGCTGCGCGAGGTGATCCTGGCCGGCGAGGCGTTGGACCTGGCAGCCCTCGGGCCCTGGTGCGAGCTCCACGGCACCGCCTCGCCGCGGCTGGTCAACATGTACGGCATCACCGAGACCGCGGTGCTGAACTGCTACCGGCTCATCGCCGCCGCCGATCTCGCGGCGCCCCACCGCAACCCGATCGGCGTGGCCATCCCCGACCACTGGCTGCGGCTGCTGGGCCGCCACGGGGAGCCCGTGCCCATCGGGGTGACGGGCGAGGTCTGCCTCGGCGGTCCGGCGCTGGCGCGCGGCTACCTGGGGCGGCCGGCGCTGACCGCCGAGCGGTTCGTGCCCGACCCGTTCGCCGCCCGGCCCGGCGGGCGGCTATACCGCTCCGGCGACCTGGCGCGCTACCGCCCGGACGGGCAGCTGGACTACCTGGGGCGCGCCGACCAGCAGCTCAAGGTGCGCGGCTTCCGCATCGAGCCGGGGGAGATCGAGGCGGTGCTGCTCGCCCATCCCGGCCTGCGCGCGGCAGCCGTCCTGCCGCGCCAGGAGCCCGCTGCCGGCGAGGGCGCGGTGGCCTTCGGCCTGGTCGCCTACGTGGTGCCGGCGGTGGCAGCCGGGGCGGCGGAGGCCGCCGGGACGGCGATGGCCGCTGGTACGGCGGTGGCCGCCGGGGTGACGGTGGCCGCCGGAACGACGGTGGCCGCCGGGACGACGGTGGGGGCTGGTACGGCGATGGCCGCCGGGACGGCGGTGACCGCCGGGACGAAGCAGGGTACCGGGACGGGGGTGGCTGCCGGGACGGCGGTGACGGTGGCGGAGCTGCGGCGGCTGGCCGCCTCCCGTCTGCCGGACTACATGGTGCCCGCCGACTTCGTGTTCCTGGAGTCGCTGCCGCTCACCGTCAACGGCAAGCTCGACCGCCGGGCGCTGGCGGCGATGCCCCCGGCGGCCGGCGGGCGGCCGGCGCACGAGGACCGCGGCGAGGGGGAGATCCCGGCCGAGGAGCGCCCACGCACCCCGGCCGAGGAGCTGCTGGCCGGCATCTTCGCCGAGGTGCTGGGCCTGGGCAGCGTGCCGCTGCATGCCAACTTCTTCGCCCTCGGCGGTCATTCGCTGCTGGCCACGCGCCTGGCCGCAAGGGTGCGCCAGGTCACCGGCGCGGATCTGCCGGTGCGGGCGGTGTTCGAGGAGCCGACGGTTTCGGGCCTGGCGTGCAGGCTGCAAAGCGCCGCGCCGCCGCCGGCCGGCACCGAGGCGCTGGCGCCGGTCTCGCGCCGCGAGCCGCCGCCGCTGTCGTTCGCCCAGCAGCGCCTGTGGTTCCTCGATCAGCTGCAGCCGGAGAGCCCGGTCTACAACATCCCGCTGGCGGTCGAGCTGCATGGCCGCCTCGCCGTGCCGGCGCTGGCGGCGGCGCTCGGCGAGTTGGTGCGGCGTCACGAGGCGCTGCGCACCACCTTCCGCGACGCCGGCGGCCAGCCCGAGCAGGTGATCGCGCCGCCCCTCGCGCCGGGCATCTCCGCCGTCCCCGGCGGTCCCGCAGGCCCCGGGGGCTGCCTGCTGCCGATCGTCGACCTCGGGGCGCTGGCGGCGGCGCGGAGCGGCCCGGAGGCGCGGCGCCTGACCGTAGCCGAGGCGCGCCGCCCCTTCGACCTCGGCCGCGGGCCGTTGCTGCGCGCCGCGCTGCTGCGCCGCGGCGAGGCGGAGCACCTGGCGCTCCTCTGCGTGCATCACATCGTCAGCGACGGCTGGTCGATGGAGGTGCTGGCGAGAGACCTGGGAGAGCTCTACGCCGCCTTCGCCGCCGGCCGGCCGAGCCCGCTGCCCGAGCTGGTGGTGCAGTACGCCGACTACGCTCACTGGCAGCGCCGCCGGCTCTCCGGCGAGCGCCTGGCGGCGGAGGTCGCCTGGTGGCGCGGCCAGCTCGCCGGCCTGGCGCCGGTGCTGGAGCTGCCGGCCGACCACCCGCGGCCGGCGTCGCTCAGCGGGCGGGGCGCCGTCCACCGCTTCGCCCTGCCGCGGGAGACCCTGGGCGGTCTCGCCGCGCTCTCCCGCCGTCACCAGACGACGCTGTTCATGACGCTGCTGGCCGGCTTCGCCGGCCTGCTGCACCGCCACACCGGCGCCGGCGACCTGTCGGTGGGCACGCCGGTCGCCGGCCGCTCGCACGTCGAGCTGGAGCCGCTGATCGGGTTCTTCGTCAACACCCTGGTGCTGCGCCTCGATCTGGGGGGCGATCCGGAGACCGCCGAGCTGCTCGGCCGGGTGCGGGAGGCGACGCTGTCCGCCTTCGCCCACCAGGAGATGCCCTTCGATCTGCTGACCGCGGCGCTGGCGCCGGAGCGCGACCTCAGCCGGACGCCGTTCGTGCAGGTGCTCTTCGCCGTGCACAAGCCGCCGGCGGGGCCGCTGCGGCTGCCCGGCCTGACCTTCCAGGCCGCGGGGGTGCCGACCGGCGCCGCCAGGCTCGACCTCGCCTGCACGCTGACCGAGGCGGCGGGCGCGCTCGCCGGCACGATCGAGTACAGCACCGACCTCTTCACGGCGCCCACCGTCGCCCGCCTGGCCGCGCACTTCACGCGCCTGGCGGCGGCCCTGGCGGCGCGGCCGGGCCGTTTGGCGGACCTGCCGCTGTTGTCGGCGGCGGAGCGCTGGCAGCTGCTCGGCGAGTGGAACGGAGAGGGGGCCGTGGCCGCGCCGGAGGCCACCCTGCCGGAGCTGTTCGCCCGCCAGGCGGCGCGGGCGCCGCACGCCGCGGCGCTGAGCCTGGAGGGCGAGACGCTCACCTACGGCGAGCTGAACCGGCGCGCCAACCGTCTCGCCTGGCACCTGCGCCGCCTGGGCGTGGGGCCGGAGGAGCGCGTGGGCATCCTGTGCGAGCGCTCGCTCGGCCTGGTGGTGGGTCTGCTCGGGATCCTCAAGGCGGGCGGCGCCTACGTGCCGCTCGATCCCAGCGCCCCGGCGGAGCGGCTGGCGTACCTCTGCGGCGACTCCGGGATCCGCGCCCTCGTCTCCGACGGCGCCGACGGCGCCGACGGCAGGCAGGACCTGCCGCCGGTGCCCCTGGTGGTCCACCTCACCACCCGCGGCCACCTCGGTCCCACCGCGGCGGCCGTGACGACCGCGCCGGCCGTGACGGCCGCGGCGACCGCGGCGGCCATGACGACCGAGGCAGCCTTGGCGGCCGCGGCGGCCGGCGCCGGCGACGACGCCGACCCGGACCCGGGCCTGAGCGTCGACAACCTCTGCTACGTGATCTACACCTCGGGCTCGACGGGCCGGCCGAAGGGGGTGCTGCTGCGCCACGGCAGCGTGGCGCGGCTGGTCGCGGCCAACAACCGCTGGTTCGGCTTCGGCCCGCGCGAGGTCTGGACGCTGTTCCACTCGTATGCCTTCGACTTCTCGGTCTGGGAGATGTGGGGCGCCCTGTCGCTCGGCGCCCGCCTGGTGGTGGTGCCCTACTGGCTGAGCCGCTCGCCGGAGGCCTACCGGCGGGTTCTGGTGGAGGAGGGGGTGACGGTGCTCAACCAGACCCCGGGCGCCTTCCGCCAGCTGATCCAGGCCGACGCCGACTCCGACGCCGACGGCGACAGCGGCGGCGGCAGGGGGGCGCGCCGCGAGCTCGCGGCGCTGCGCGAGGTGATCCTCGGCGGCGAGGCGCTGGACCTGGCCGCGCTGCGGCCGTGGTACGAGCGCTACGACGCCGCGGCGCCGCGCCTGGTCAACATGTACGGCATCACCGAGACGGCGGTGCAGGTGGCCTACCGGCCGCTGGCCGCTGCCGACCTCGCGGAGCCCCACCGCAGCCCGATCGGCGTGGCCATCACCGACCTCAAGGTGCGCCTCCTGGGGCGGCACGGAGAGCCGGTGCCGATCGGCGTGCCCGGCGAGATCTGCGTCGGCGGTCCGGGCCTGGCGCGCGGCTACCTGGGACGGCCGGCGCTGAGCGCCGAGCGCTTCGTGCCGGACCCGTTCGCCGATCAGCCCGGCGAGCGGCTGTATCGCTCCGGCGACCTGGCGCGGTACCGCCCGGACGGACAGCTGGACTATCTCGGACGCAGCGACCAGCAGCTCAAGGTGCGCGGCTACCGCATCGAGCCGGGAGAGATCGAGGCGGTGCTGCTGTCGCATCCGGCGGTGCGTGCGGCGGTGGTCCTGCCGGGCCCGGAGCCCGCCGCCGGCGGCGCCGCCGATCCGCGGAGCGCCGCGCCGGGGAGCGCGGGAGGCAGCCGGATCGCCGGCGGCGCCGTGGTCTCCGGCCTGGTGGCCTACGTGGTGCCGGCGGCGGGCGAAGGGGCGGCGGCGGTCACGGTGGCGGAGCTGCGCCGGCTGCTGGCGTCGCGGCTTCCCGAGTACATGGTGCCGGCCGACTTCGCGCTGCTGGAAGCGCTGCCGCTGACCGCCAACGGCAAGCTCGACCGGCGGGCGCTGGCGACGGCGCCGCTGGCGGCGCGGACGCGGCCCGCGGAGGTCGGGGCGGAGGCGGCCGGCGAGGGCCGCCCGCGCACGCCCACCGAGGAGCTGCTGGCCGGCATCTTCGCCGAGCTCCTCGGCCTGGACGGCGTGGCGCTCACCGCCAACTTCTTCGCCCTCGGCGGCCATTCGATGCTCGCCACGCAGCTGGCCTCCCGGGTGCGCCAGCTGTTCGCGGTCGAGCTGTCGGTGCGGGCGGTGTTCGAGA
>JASLEW010000425.1 GCA_030150965.1 Thermoanaerobaculia bacterium
CGGCGGCAGAGGGGGAGGAGGCCGGGGCAACGGAAGAGCCGGGCGGCGAGCACGAGGAGCCGGGGTTCAACCGCGAGCCGAAGGAGCCGCAGCCGCCCGCGGCGCAGGGCTTCAACCGCTTCGCCTGGGACCTCTCCTACCCGCGCGCCAAGGGCTTCCCGGGCATGGTGCTGTGGCACGGCGGCCTGATCGCGCCGCGCGTCGTCCCCGGCGCCTACCAGGTGCGGATCACGGCGGCCGGCCAGTCGGCGACGGCAGCCGCCACCGTGCTCGCCGATCCGCGCTCGCACACCAGCACCGCCGACCTCGCCGCCCAGCAGAGCTTCCTGCTCGGCATCCGCGACAAGCTCGACGCCACCCACGACGCCCTGCGCCGGCTGCGCGCCGTGCGCGCGCAATTGACCGACCTCGGCCGGCGCCTCAAGGAGGCGAGCGAGGAGGCCGGAGCGGCGGGCTCCCCGCAGGCAGGCGCCGGCGCCACGGCCGCGGGCAGCACGGCGGCCGGCGGGCCGGCCGATCTGGGCGCCATGGGCGCCGATCGCTATGCCGCGGTCCGCCAGGCGGCCAGGGCGCTCGACGCCAAGCTCGCCGCGGTCGAGGACGCGCTCTACCAGAGCAAGAGCAAGAGCGTCGAGGACATGCTCAATTATCCGATCCGCCTTGACGACAAGCTCAACGGCGTGGCGCAGTCGGCGTCGCTCGGTGACTACCCGCCAACGGCGCAGGCAATTCGGGTGCGCGATCAGCTGGTGGCGGCGATCGACGAGCAGCTTGCCAAGCTGGCCGCCATCCTCGATCACGACGTCGCGGCGTTCAACCAGACCGCCGCGGCTGCCGGCGTGCAGGCGGTGATTCCACCGCGCACTCAGCTAAGATGAAGGCACCGGCCAGAACGGGCGGAGATGAGATGACCACCACCACAGCCTCCTCGCCGACCGCCTACCAGCTGGGTCGATGGGACCTCTCGGAGCTCCTGCCCTCGTCCGCCGAGGCGGTGGTGGCGCGCCGCTTCGCCGAGCTCGAGACCGCGCTCAAGGACTTCGAGGCGCAGCGCGAGCGGCTGTCGCCGGCCATGGAGCGCCCGCAGCTGCTGGGCGTGCTGCGGCGCTACGAGGCGATCTCCGAGCAGACCAGCGTGCTGTCGAACTACGCCTCGCTCGGCTTCTACTCCGACACCACCAACCAGGATGCGATCACCCTGCGCAACCGCGTGCGCCAGGCGGTCACCGTGGCCAGGAACCGCATCCTGTTCTTCGGCCTGTGGTGGAAGGGGCTGTCCGACGACGAGGCCGAGGCGCTGCTGCCGTGCGCCGCCGACCCGCAGGGCGCCGACTTCCGCCACTTCCTGCTCGAGCTGCGGCGCCTCTCGCCCTACACCCTCGACGAGAAATCCGAACAGATCATCAACATCAAGGACGTCAACGGCATCGGCGCCGTGCTCACCCTCTACTCCATGCTCACCAGCCGCATGGAGTTCACCCTGGAGGTGGACGGCGAGGTCAAGCGGCTGACCCGCGACGCGCTCACCGGCTACGCCTTCTCCACCCAGCCGGAGCTGCGCGCCGCCGCCTACCGCGAGCTCTACCGCGTGGTCGAGGGCGAGTCCACCATCCTCGGACAGATCTACGTCAACCTGGTGCGCGACTGGAACGAGGAGGCCGCCCTGCGCGGCTACAGCTCGTCGATCGCGGTGCGCAACACCGACAACGACATCCCCGACCGGGCGGTGGACGTGCTGCTGGAGGTGGCGCCCGCCAACGTCGACATCTTCCAGCGCTACTTCCGGCTCAAGGCCGGCTGGCTGGGGCTCGACCGCCTGCGGCGCTACGACATCTACGCGCCGCTCACCGCCTCGGAGCGCAAGATCCCCTACGACGAGGCGGTGCGCTCGGTGCTCGACACCTTCGCCGACTTCGACCCCCACTTCGCCGGCCTCGCCGAGCGCGTGGTGGCCGAGAACCACCTCGACGGCGAGATCCGCAAGGGCAAGCGCGGCGGCGCCTTCTGCTCGACCGTGCTGCCGCGCCTGACCCCCTGGGTGCTGGTCAACTACACCGGCCGGGTGCGCGACGTGGCGACCCTGGCGCACGAGCTGGGGCACGCCGTCCACAGCATGCTCGCCGAGCGCCATTCGATCCTCACCCAGCACGCCTCGCTGCCGCTCGCCGAGACCGCCTCGGTGTTCGCCGAGATGCTGATGACCGACCGCCTGCTGCGCGAGGAGACCGACCCGCTGGCGCGGCGCGACCTGCTGGCCTCGGCGGCGGACGACGTGTATGCCACGGTGCTGCGCCAGAGCTACTTCGTGCTGTTCGAGCTGGAGGCCCACCGGGCGATCCTGGCCGGCCGTTCGGTCGAGGACCTGTGCGAGATCTACCTCGCCAACCTCGCCGAGCAGTTCGGCGACAGCGTCGACGTGGACCGCCGCTTCCGCTACGAGTGGCTGAGCATCCCGCACATCTACCAGACACCGTTCTACTGCTACGCCTACAGCTTCGGCCAGCTGCTGGTGCTGGCGCTCTACCGCCGCTACCAGGAGCAGGGCGACGCCTTCAAGCCCGGCTACCTCAAGCTGCTGTCCTACGGCGGCTCGGCCCGCCCGGAGGCGATCCTCGCCGAGGTCGGCATCGACATGAGCGACCGCAGCTTCTGGCAGGGCGGCTTCGACCTCGTGCGCCAGCGGATCGACGAGCTGGCGGCCATCCGGCTCTGAGGAGCGGGGCCGGACCGCCCGCGCCTCCGCGCTTGCCCGCCTTCGCCAACCTCGAGCTGCACCGCGCCGGCGTCGGGCTGGTGCCCGCCCCCGGCGGCGGCCCCGACACCGCCATCTACGTGCCCGAGCTGCCGGGCGGCATCCCGGCGCTGCGCTCGTGCACCTGCGCCGCGGCCCGCCGGCGCACCTGCGAGCACCTGCACGAGCTGGCCGCGGCGGTGGCGGAGCTGGAGCGGCTGCGGGTGCGCCAGGGCTGGGAGGCCGGCTTCGCCGCCACCGTCTGGTACCGGCTGGCGCGCCTGCTCCACGACGGCAACCCGCGGGGCTGCGCCGAGGTGCGGACCCGCCGCCTGCCGGGAGCGGGCCTGCAGTTCGTCGTGCCGGGAGGCGCGGAGGGGGGCGACGAGGTCGCCTGCCACCTCGGCGCCGCGGCGGGGGAGTCGCGCCTCGCGGCGCGCACCGGCCAGGCCGGGGCGGCGGCCGGCGAAGGCGGGGCCCGGCCGTTCGACCGCGCCGGCCTGCTCGACCGGCTGGCGCTCTTCCAGCTCACGCCGGGCGAGCGGCAGCTGGCGAAGCACGGCGTCAAGACGCAGCGCCAGAGCTGGGAGGAGAGCTTCTGGTACCGCCTCGCCTATCACTGCGTGCGCGAGGCGCTGCCGGAGGGCGGGGCGCTGCCGGAGGGCGGGGCGCCGCCGGAGG
>JASLEW010000508.1 GCA_030150965.1 Thermoanaerobaculia bacterium
GCCGCCGGCGCCGCCTTCCTGGCGGCCCGCTCGGCGGCCTTCTCCGCCGCCTGCTGCCGGGCCTGCTCGATCAGCGCCGCCACCGCCGGCGCCGGCACGATCACCGGGCGCACCGGGCTGCCGCCGCCGGTGAGCAGGCGCATCATGGCCGAGAGGCCCATCTCCGCGCCCGGCTCCGACTCGGCCGTGCCGGAGGCCACGATGGCGAGGATCCCGGCCACGCGCCCGTCGGCGGCGAGGACCGGCAGGCCCAGGGCGGAGAGGCTGCGGTCGGTCAGCCACGCCCTGCGCGGCCTGGTGATCTGGCCGCTGATGCGCGCGGTCTCGAAAAACGCCGGCGAGTCGTAGCCCCGGCCGAGGCGCGAGACCGCGGCGACCAGGTCGCCCACCGCCACCGTCGCCGGATGCGAGAAATCGGCCGCCCTGAGCTTGCGGTCCGGCGCCGGGCCCTCGAGCTGCAGGAAGGCCAGGCCCAGGTTCGAATCGGTGGCGGCGAGGAAGGCGTCGTTCTCCTTCTCGTCCTGCTCGAAGAAGACCTTGATCTCGCTGGGGACGGTCTTGATCTCCGGCATGCTGCGCCGGCTCCCCGGCGCGATCATCTCCATCATGCGCTCCGGCGCGAAGGGCTCGATCGAGGTCATGATGAGGCCGGAGGCGGCCACCACCACCCCGGGCACCTCGTAGCGCAGGTCGTGGTCGGCGCTCTTGCCGCGCGTCTGGATGGTGCTCCTGGCCAGCACCTTGACGGTGACGACGGAGGGGGCCGCGTCCCGCAGCAGGGCGGCGAGGCGTCCCCCCTCGTCGTCGGCGCGCGCCGGCGGCGCCAGGCCCGGGGCGGCCAGGCCGAGCAGCAGCCATGCCGCCGCGCCCGCCGCGCCGGCGGTGGCCGCGCGGAGCCTCCTGCGGGGCCGCCTCTCGTTCGCGGGTCTCATTCGTGCGCTCCGGGTTGCGCGGCCATGCCGCCGGCCGCCGGCGCGGGCGCCTGGCCCTCCGGCTCGATGAAGACGAAATGCGTCCGGTAGCCGCGGCGCAGGAAGATCTTGACGAAGCGGGGATGCTCGGCCAGGACCCGTTTCATCACCGCCTTGAAGCCCTCGACCTTCTCGACCGGCTGATCGTCGACGGCGAGCACCACGTCGTTGAGCTCCAGGCCGGCCAGGTTCGCCAACCCCCCCTCGGTCACCTCGCTGACCAGGACACCCTGGCCGTCCGGCAGCAGGTCGTTCTCCATGCGGTCGGCCGGCATGATCTCGCGCACGCCGAACTCGAGCTCCGCCTGGAGCGCCCGGCCGGCCAGCTCGGTCCCCCTGGGCTCGGGCTCGGCGACGACGCTCAGCGTCAGCGGCCTGCCGTCGCGCAGCAGCGAGACGCTCACCTCCTGGTTGACCGGCAGCTCGTCCATGAGGCGCTTGAGGTCCTGCGCGTCCTGCGGCCGCGAGGAGGTGAGCCGCTGGTCGCCGACCGCGGTGAGGACGTCCCCCACCCGCAGGCCGGCCTGCTGCGCCCGCGTGTAGGCGAGCACCTCGGTGACGCGCAGGCCGCGCGCCGCGCCGAGGTGGAGCGCCTGCGCCAGCTCCGGGGTGAGCACCTGGGTGCGCACCCCGAGCCACGCCTTCGGCAGCTCGGTGCTGGAGCTCTCGGGTTTCCCGCGGTTGGCGGCCACCACCGCCACCAGCACCTCGCGGCGGCGGCGGAAGGTGACCAGGGTGGGCGCGCTCCCCTGCCGGTCGAGCGCGCCGCGCAGCGCCGCGAGGCTCGGCGTCGCGGTGCCGCCGACGGCGAGCAGCACGTCGCCGGCGGCCAGCGCCGGCTTGGCGTCCTCGAAGGGGTAGCCGGGGCGCACGCCGGTGATCAGCACGCCGGCGGTGTCCGGGTACTCGCGGAACAGCGCCATGGCGGCGGTGATCTCCTGCACCGAGGCGCCGGCCTCCGGCACCTCCTCCTCGTTGCCCAGGAAGCGGCCCATGCGCTCGACCCTGGCCTGGACGGCCAGCTCCCGGCCCTGGCGCTGCACGTCCAGCCGCACCGTGGCGCCGGGCCGGAGCGCGGCGATGGCCTGGTAGACCAGCGGCACCTCCTCGAAGAAGCGGGCATCGACCGGGGCGCCGTCGAGGGCCAGCAGCACGTCGCCGGCGCGGAGGCCCGCCTGCTGCGCCGGCGATCCCGGCCACACGTCGGCGACCAGCGCGCCGCGCGGGAAGCCGGCCTTCTGCACCGGCAGCACGCTGAAGCCCAGCCAGCCGCGCTCCACCTCGCCGCCGGCGCGCGCCGCGGCGAGCACGGCGGCGGCGACGCCGGCCGGGATGGCGAACCCCACGCCGCCGCCGCCCAGCTCGTTGATGCCCACCACCTCGCCCCGGGTGTCGACCAGCGGGCCGCCGGAGTTGCCGGGCAGGATCAGGGCGTCGTGCTGGATCCAGCGGGTCAGGAGCCCCGTGCGCTCGCCCTCGGCGAGATCCATCTCGTTGAGGTCGTCGGCGGTGGCGCGGAGGAAGACGCGGCGCGGGTTCGACACGATCCCCAGGGTCATGGACGAGCCCAGCAGCATGGGGTTGCCCATCGCCAGCACCGGGTCGCCCACCTCCAGCGCCGCGGCGTCGCCCAGCCGGGCGAAGGGGACCGGCCCCGGCCGGGAGCGCCGTTCCAGGTGCAGCTTGAGCACGCTCAGGTCGGTGAGCGGGTCGTCCGTGACCACGCTGGCGTCCAGCTCCTCGCCGCTCGGCAGGCGGCAGAGGATGCGCGTGGCGTGGGCGGCCACGTGGTAGTTGGTCAGCACGTAGCCGTCGGCGCTGACGATGACGCCGCTGCCGCCGACGCTGACGCGCTACGCCCGCCCCTCCCGGTAGTGGCGCTTGACCGTCGAGATGTTGACCAGCGCCGGATAGACCGCCCGGCGCGCGGCGCCGACCCAGCCGGCGGCGGCGTCGGGAGCGGTGGGAGCGGCGGGCTGGCCGCCGCCGGCGGCCGGGCC
>JASLEW010000533.1 GCA_030150965.1 Thermoanaerobaculia bacterium
CTCGTGGAGCTCGGCCGCGGAGGAGGCGGTGGATGAGGAGGCGTCGGCGGCGGCGGGCCGGACGGTCCCGCGGGCCGCCAGGCCCTCCGGCGCTGCCGCGTAGACCGGCTGCAGCCAGCCGTGCCGGTCCTCGACCGTGCCCGAGATCACCCCCAGGAACTCCTCGGCCAGCCGCAGGGTCAGCTCGCCCGGCCGGCCGGCGCCCACCGTGATGCGGTCCACCGACCGGATCGGCGTGATCTCGGCCGCCGTGCCGGTCAGGAACAGCTCGTCGCAGGTGTAGAGCATGCCGCGCGGGATCTCCGTCTCGCGCACCTCGATGCCGAGGTCGCGGGCCAGGGTGATGACCGCGTCGCGGGTGATGCCCGGCAGCAGCGAGGCGGCGAGCGGCGGCGTGAGCAGGACGCCGTCCTGGACCACGAACAGGTTCTCGCCCGAGCCCTCGCTGACGAAGCCGCCGGCGTCGAGGGCGATCCCCTCGGCGAAGCCGTTGGTGAGCGCCTCCATCTTGATCAGCTGGGAGTTGAGGTAGTTGCCGGTGGCCTTGGCCACCGAGGGCAGGGTGGACGGCCCCGGGCGGCGCCAGGAGGAGACGCAGACCTCGACGCCCTTGGTGAGCGCGTCCTCCCCCAGGTACTTGCCCCAGGGCCAGGCGGCGATGACCACCTCGACCGGCGAGCGCAGCGGGTTGACCCCCATGGTGCCGAAGCCGCGGTAGACCAGCGGCCGGATGTAGCAGGCCTTGAACCCGTTGGCGCGGATGGTCTCGAGGATGGCCTCCCCCAGCGCGGCCACCGGCTGGGGCAGGTCCATGCGGTAGATCTTGGCCGAGCTGGACAGCCGTTTGAGGTGCTCGGGCAGACGGAACACCGCCGAGCCGACACCGTGCCTGCCGGCGCTGGTGTCGTAGCAGCGGAGCCCCTCGAAGACCCCCGAGCCGTAGTGGAGCGCATGGCTCAGCACGTGGACGGTGGCCTTCTCGAAATCGACCAGCTCGCCGTTCTTCCAGATCCATCTCACATCGGCAAAGGGGTTGGGCGGGGCCACGGCGACCTCCTTAAGCGGTGACGCGATGCTAGCCCGAACCCCGCCCGGAGTCCACTGCCGGGACCAGGTTGTCTCGGGCTGACGGCGGACGGGTCGGCTCCCACCCGCGGGCTGCGGCGGTCTCCGTTCGCTTGCTAGATCGATGCCGCCGGGCGCGCCGGCCCGTTCGCCTCGGGGAGCAGCAGGAGCACGGCACCGGCGAGCGCCGCCGTCTCGACCCGCAGGATGCGTGCCCCCAGGGAGGCCCCCAGCCAGCCCGCCGCGTGGAGCGCGGCAAGCTCGGCGGGCGCCCAGCCGCCCTCGGGGCCCACCAGCAACCGCACGTCACCGTCGCCGCCGGCGGCGAGCGCCCCGGCCGGCGGCACGGCGAGGCCGGGCGGCGCGGCGCCGGGGTCGAGCAGCCAGCGCCGCGGCCCGCCGCGCGGCAGGGACCCCCCTGCCTCACCGGTCAGCGCGGAGAGAGGATGCGGGCCGCTGATCTCGGGGCAGCGGGCACGGTGGCACTGCTCGACGGCGGCGGCGGCCACCCGCCGCAACCGCTCGAGGGTGCCGCCGCCGAGGCCGCGCGGTGCCCGCTCGGTGTTGCAGAAGCGCACCGCCATGACGCCGACCTCGGTAGCCTTCTCGACCAGCCACGACGCCGGCTCGGGGCGCAGGGTCGGCACCAGCAGCTCCAGGTGGCGCCGCGGCTCGTTGGCCGGCGCCGGCCCGGCGAGGCTCACCCTGGCGGAGCGGCGGCCGACCTCGACGACCTCGCCCCAGCGCGCCCGCCCGGCGCCGTCGACGAGACGCAGCCGCTCGCCCGCGGCCAGGCGCCGGGCGCGGAACAGGTGGCGGTAGGCGTCGCCCTCGATGGCGACCGTCGGGGCGTCCGCCTCGGGCTCAAGCGCCGCATCGGAGGCCCCTGGCCGGCCGGCGCCGGGGCGGAGCTCCTCCCCCTCCCACCGCCGCGGGTCGAGCAGCAGGGTGATCAAGAGGCCGGCACCGGCCCGCGGCCGGCCGCGCCGGCACCGGCCGTGGCATCCGCGGCCGCGGCGGCCCCCGGGCCGCGCCCCACGGACACGGCACGGTCCAGCCGCGGGGCCAGCCAATCGCCGGCTCCGCGGCGGTCGCCGGCGGCGAAGCCCAGCTCGGCGAACCGCGCCTCGACCGCCGGCGCGTGCTCGGCAAGCAGGCCGGAGAGGACGATGCGGGCGCCGTCCGCCAGCGCCGGCAGCAGGTCGGCCAGGTCGGGCAGGATCTGCTCCGGCACGACGTTGACCAGCGCCACGTCGAAGCGGCAGGCCGCCGCCGGCGCCGGCGACAGGGCGCCCGGGCGGCCGGCGAAGAGCCGCGGATGCAGCCGGTTGAGCCGGCTGTTGGCGTGGGCCTGGAACGCGGCCACCGGATCGGCGTCGAAGGCGACGGCGCGGGCGGCGCCGCGCAGCAGGGCCGCAAAGGCGAGGATGCCCGTGCCGGTGCCGACGTCGAGCACCGACCGCCCCCGCAGATCGAGGGCGTCCAGCAGCTCGACGGCCAGCGCGGTCGATTCATGGCTGCCGACGCCGAAGGCGGTGCGGGCCGGCAGCCGCAGCCGCTGGCGCGGCGGCGCCGGAGCCCCGGCCGTCGAGGCGGGCTGTGCCGCGGCGAGAGGTGCCGGCGGAGGCGGGGAGGCGCCTGGCGAAGCGCCCTCCGGCATCAGGGCCGCCACCCGCGGCGTCTTGGACGGATCGCGGGGCGCAGCCTTGGACGCATCCTCGGGAGCCGGCGCAGCGAGCGGCTCCCGCGGATCGATCTCCAGGAACCGGCCGAGCGCGAAGGGGAGCGACCGGCGGCGGTACTCCGCCATCCAGTCGGCGTCGTCCAGCGTCTCCTCCGCCAGGAGCTCGATCTCAGGAGCCAGCGGCGCCAGGGGAGCCAGCGGCGTCAGGGGCGCATCGAGCGACGGCGGCGCCGGCGGGTCTGGCCGGGCCGCCAGGGCGAAGTAGGCGGAGAGCCGCAGGATCCCGCCCACCTCGCCTTCCTCGCTTCCCCCGCCTTCCTCGGCCTCGGTGCTCACTCCCAGGGTCCCGGCCTGCCAGAGCTCGGCCACCAGGTCGTCCTCCAGGGCGGCGGGCAGCCGGTAGATCCGGCGCAGATAGGCCATGGGCGGCGGGGGCCGGACGGACGGCTCAGCCGAAGAGGTTCTTCACCCGGTCCAGGACCCCCTTCTCCTCGCGCACCGGGTGCCCCCGCAGCTCGGCCAGGCGGCGGATCAGCTGCGTCTCCTCCTCGGAGAGGTCGCGGGGATTGGGGATCTCGATCTGCACCGTCACCACCTGGTCGCCGCGGCCGCTGCCGTCGAGGCGGTCGACGCCCTCGCCGCGCAGGCGGAAGTCGCGCCCATAGGCGGTGCCCGGCGGCACCTCCAGCAGCGCCTTGCCGCGCAGGGTATCGACCTCGATGGTGGTGCCGAGCACCGCCTGGCTGAAGGCGATCGGCTGACGCGAGAAGATGTTCGCGCCATCGCGGCGGAACTTCTTGTGCGGCTTGACCGAGAGCACCACGTAGAGGTCGCCGGCAGGGGCGCCGTGGCGGCCGTGCTCGCCCTCGCCGCCGAGGCGCAGGCGGGCGCCGGTGTCGACGCCGGCCGGGATCTTGACCGAGATCGACCGCTCGCGCTCCACCCGGCCCTCGCCGCGGCAGTCGCCGCAGGGCTTGGTGACCACCCGCCCCTCGCCGTTGCACTGCGGGCAGGTGCGGGCGACGCTGAAGAACCCCTGATTGAATCGCACCTGGCCGCGGCCGCCGCAGACCGAGCAGGCGACCGGCGCCGACTTGTCGGCGCTGCCGGTGCCGGCGCAGCGCGGGCAGGTCTCCAGGCGCGGGATGCGCAGGGTCATCTCGATGCCGAACACCGCCTCCTCGAACGCCAGCGACAGGTCGTAGCGCAGGTCGGCGCCGCGCATCTCGCCGCCGCCGCGCCGGCCGCCGCCGAAGCCGAAGAGATCGCCCAGGATGTCGGAGAAATCGGCGAAGACCGAAGGATCGAAACCGCCGGCGCCGGCGCCCGCCACCCCCTGGTGGCCGAAGCGGTCGTAGCGCGCCCGCTTATCGCTGTCGGAGAGCACCTCGTAGGCTTCGGAGGCCTCCTTGAAGCGCTCCTCCGCCTCCCGGTCGCCGGGATTGCGGTCGGGGTGGTAGCGCACCGCGAGCTTGCGGTAGGACGACTTGATCTCGGCGGTGGCGGCGGTGCGCTCGACCCCCAGCACCTCGTAATAGTCACGCTTGGCCATGCTGCCTCAATCTTTGGGCGGGGCGCCGGCCCCGGAACGGCCCGACGCGCCGCGGGCGTTGGAAAGCATCATCTCCGAGAGGATCTGGGCGACCGAGTTGAGATCGTACATGGCCGCCTCCAGCTCCGGCTGGGACTCGCTGCCCAGCGCACTGCGCGCCTGGGTCAGCACGTCGTGGATGCGCTTGGCGGACGCCTCGGGGAGGATGCTGCGAAATTGATTGTACACGCGTTCGTTGGCGTAGATCAGCCCCTCGACCTTGTTCTTCAGCTGGCGCAGCTCGCGGCGCTTGGCGTCGGCCTCGGCGAAATGGTTGGCCTCGTCCACCAGCCGCCGCACCTCGGCCTCGGAGAGGCCGCCGGCGGGATTGATCTGCAGGCTCTGCGACAGGTTGGTGGCCATGTCGCGGGCCGACACGTTGACGATGCCGTTGGAATCGATGGCGAACGTCACCTCGATCTGCGGGATGGCCCGCGGCGCCGGCGGGATGCCGACCAGCTCGAAGCGGCCGAGCGACTTGTTCTGGTTGGCCAGCTGGCGCTCGCCCTGCAGCACGTGGATGCGCACCGTGTCCTGATTGTCGACGACGGTGGTGAAGATCTGGGTGTTCTTGGTCGGGATGGTCGAGTTGCGCTCGATCAGCTTGGTGAACAGCCCGCCCTGGGTCTCGACGCCGAGCGACAGCGGCGTCACGTCGAGCAGCACCAGGTCCTTGATGTCGCCGCGCAGGATGCCGCCCTGGATGGCGGCGCCGACCGCCACCACCTCGTCGGGGTTGATGTCGCGGTTGGGATGGCGGCCGAAGATCCGCTCCACCGTCTCGGCCACCAGCGGCGTGCGCGTCTGGCCCCCCACCAGCAGCACCTCGTCGATCTGGTCGGGGCGCAGGTTGGCCTGCCGCAGCGCATCGCGGCACGGCCCCTGGGTGCGCTCCACCAGGTCGCGCACCAGCTCCTCGAAGTGGGTGCGGGAGAGGGCGCGGACGAGGTGGCGCGGGCCCGACAGGTCGGCGGAGATGAACGGCAGGTTGATCGGCGCGTCGGTGGCGATCGACAGCTCGCACTTGGCGCGCTCGGCCGCCTCCTTGAGGCGCTGCAGGGCCATGCGGTCGCCGCGCAGATCGATGCCGGTCTCGGCGCGGAAGTCGTCGATCAGCCAGTCCATGATCCGCTGGTCGAAGTCCTCGCCGCCGAGGAAGGTGTCGCCCGAGGTGGCCCGCACCTCGAAGATGCCCTGCGACAGCTCCAGGATCGACACGTCGAAGGTGCCGCCGCCGAGGTCGTAGACGGCGATGATCTGGCTCTCCTGGCGCCGGTCGAGGCCGTAGGCGAGCGCCGCCGCGGTCGGCTCGTTGAGGATGCGCAGCACGTCGAGGCCGGCGATCTTGCCGGCGTCCTTGGTCGCCTGGCGCTGCGAGTCGTCGAAGTAGGCGGGCACGGTGATCACCGCCTCGGTGATCTCCTCCTGCAGGCTCTCCTCGACGAACTCCTTGATCTCTCTCAGCACCAGCGCCGAGATCTCCTCGGGGCTGTACTGGCGGTCGCGGATGTCGATCTTGACGTCGCCGTTGCCGGCGCGCGCCACCGAGTACGACAGCACCTCGCGCGCCCGCGTCACCTCCGGGTCGTTGTACTTGCGGCCGATCAGCCGCTTGACCGCGTAGACCGTGTTCTGCGGGTTGGTGATGGCCTGCCGCTTGGCGATCGGGCCGACCAGGCGGTCGCCCTCCTCGGCGAAGGCGACGATCGAGGCGGTGGTGCGGCTGCCTTCGCGGTTGGTCAGCACGCGCGGCTCGCTCCCCTCCACGATCGCCACGCAGCTGTTGGTCGTCCCCAG
>JASLEW010000535.1 GCA_030150965.1 Thermoanaerobaculia bacterium
GCCGCGCGCTCGCCCAGCCAGGCGGCGAGGGCCGCCGGGCGCTCGGCCGGCGCCAGCGCCAGGAGCGCCGCGCGCGACAGCCCGGCGGCAGCTGCTGCCTCCTCCGCCGCCGCCGTCACCGCGCGCCGCGCCAGGACCGGCAGGGAGCCCGCCAGGTAGGCGGCCCGAGTGGCGTGGCGCTGCACCTTGCCGCTCGAGGTCTTGGGCACTGTGCCGGCGCCCACCAGGACCACGTCGTGGACCTGCACCTCGTGCGCGTCGGCGACCGCCCGCCGCACCGCGTCGAGAACCCGCGCGAGGTCCAGGTCCGCCGCCTGCGCCCGGCGGTCGAGCTCCAGCACCACGACCAGCCGCTCCTCGGCGTCCACCTCCACGCCGAAGGCGGCGCCGCAGCCGGGGCGCAGCGCCGGGTGGGCGCGCTCGGCGGCCAGCTCGACGTCCTGCGGGTGGTGATTGCGCCCCCGCACGATGATGAGGTCCTTCTGCCGCCCGGCGATGAACAGCCTGCCGTCGACGAGAAAGCCGAGGTCGCCGGTGCGCAGGTAGCGCGGCTCGCCATCCGCGGCCGGATCGGGTGCGCCAGGCTCGCCGGCAACCGCGCCTCCTGCGGCCGTTGCAGCGGAACCTGTCAGCTCGGCCTCGACCGCCGCGCCGGCCCTGACCACCGCGCCGGCGTCAACCACCGCGCCGGCCCTGACCACTGCGCCAGCATCGACCACCGCGCCGGCCTCAACCGCCGCGCCGGCATCGACCGCCGCGCCAGCCCCGCCCGCCGCCACCCCCAACCGCGCTCCGAACGTCGCCGCCGTCTCCTCCGGGCGCCGCCAGTACCCCTGGGCGACGCTCGGGCCGGCCACCCAGATCTCCCCCACCCGCCCCTCCGGGCAGGGCAGGCCGGTCGCGGGATCGGCGATCGCCAGCCGCTGGCCCATCCAGGCGCCGCCGCAGGCGACCAGGGCGACCGCGCTCTCGCCCGCCTCGGCCGGCAGCGCCCGGTTCTGCTCCAGGCCGGCGCGGCGGAAGCTGGCCGCCGCCGCCCCGGCCCCGGGCTCGCCGCCGGCCACGAACAGCGTCCCCTCCGCCAGGCCGTAGCAGGGGTAGAACGCCCGGCGGCGGAAACCTGCCGGGGCGAAGGCCGCGGCGAAGCGGTCGAGGGTCTCGGCGCGCACCGGCTCGGCGCCGCAGAACGCCACCTCCCAGCTCGCCAGGTCGAGCGCCTCGCGCTCGGCCGGGCTCACCCGCCGCGCGCACAGGTCGTAGGCGAAGTTGGGGCCGCCGGAGGTGGTCGCCCGGTGGCGGCTGATCGCCTGCAGCCAGCGCACCGGCCGCTGCAGGAAGGCGAGCGGCGACATCAGCACGCAGCGCGCTCCCAGGTAGAGCGGCTGCAGGACGTTGCCGATCAAACCCATGTCGTGGTAGAGCGGCAGCCAGCCCACGATCACCGAGCGCCGCGACTGGGCGAAGGCGCGCCGGATCATCTCCTCGTTGTGCAGGATGTTGCCGTGGCTGACCATGACCCCCTTGGGCAGGGCGGTCGAGCCGCTGGTGTACTGGAGGAAGGCCAGGGTCTCCGGCCCCGCCGCCGGCTCCCGCCACCCGGCGGCCAGCGCCGCGCGCGTCCCGGCCGCCGCGTCGTCGGCGGCCAGCCAGCCGATGCGGGCGAGCTCGGGGAGCCGCTCCGCCAGGCGCCGCACCTTGGCCAGCACCGGCGCCACGGTGAGCGCCGCCCGCGGCCGGGCGTCGCGCACGATCGCCCACAGCCGCGCGTCGGGCTCGGCCTGGCCGGGCCGCGGCGGATAGGCCGGCACCGCCACCGCGCCGGCGTAGAGGCACCCCCAGAAGGCGGCGATGAAGTCGAGCCCCGGCGGGAACAGCAGCAGCACCCGCTCGCCCACCGCCCCGGCCTGCTGCAGCCGCGCGCCGAGCGCCCGCGCCGCCGCGTCCAGCTCGCCGTAGGAGAGCGACACCGCCTGCTCCTCGCCGTCGAGCAGGAAGGTGTAGGCGATCGCCGCCGGCTGCTCGCGCGCCCGCGCCGCCAGCACCTCGATCAGGCTGCGGAAGGCCGGAGCGGTCATGGCGCGCTGGTCACCGTCCCGGCGCCGAGCGGCTCCGGCAGGGGCGCCGCCAGCGGCTCCGGCGCCGGCACCGGCAGCCGGTCGGGCAGCTCGCTCTCCAGCCGCCACAGCGGCCCGTAGGCCCGGGCGGCGGCGGCGGCGAGCGCCAGGAACACCCCCAGGGCGATGAACAGCAGGCCGATGCCGCGCCCCGGCCCGACCCCGATCAGCCGGCCCACGCTGCCGGCGAGCGGCCCGTGCGCGGCGAGCAGCGGCTCGAACAGGCGGTCGGCGAGCGGCCCGGCCGCCAGGAAGGCCAACGGCACCGCCGCCGCCGAGGTCATCTGGCGGATGGCGAACACCCGCCCCTGGACCTCGGGCGGCACCTTGGTCTGCCAGATCGCCTGCGTGCAGCTGATGACGATCGGCAGGCAGAGCAGGTAGAGGAACGCCGCCGCCCCGACGGTCACGGCGCTCGCCCGCGCGCCGCCCGCCAGGAGGGTCGCGCCCTGCAGCAGCAGCAGCCCGACGATGGCGGCGAGCCGCCGCCGCGGCCCGCCCCACACCGCCATGATCACGCCGCCGGCCAGCATGCCCACGCCGGAGATGGACAGCACCGCCCCCAGCACGGCGGCCGGGGCGAAGCTCAGCACGAGCGGCTGGATGAGCGTCTGCACCAGGCCGATGGTGAGGTTGATGGCGGCGGCCAGGACGAGCAGGCCGAGCAGGCCCCGGCGCTCGCGGATGTAGACCCAGCCGGCCGCCGCCGCCAGTTGTCGGCGCCGCGGCGGGCCGGCCGCCGCCGTCCCCGCCTGCTGCCGCGGCGGGTTGGGGATGCGCACCGCGAGCAGCGACAGGATGGCGGCGGCGAAGCTCGCCACGTCGAGCAGGATCACGCCGCGCATCTGGATCGCGCCCACCAGGAACCCGGCGGTGAGCGGCGCGAGCAGCTGGCTGGCCGCGTTGCCGATCTCGAGCATCCCATTGGCGCGGCCCAGGTGCTCCTTGCCCACCATCAGCGGGATCGAGGCGGCGAGCGCCGGGAAGCGCAGGCCGCGGCAGACCGAGCTCCACACCATCGCCGCGCACAGGCTCCACAGCTCCACCCGGCCGCTCCAGAAGAGCAGGGCGAGCGCCAGCGAGGCCGCCCCGGCGCCGGCGTCGGAGACCACCATCACCCGGCGCCGGTCGAAGCGGTCCACCACCGCGCCGGCCAGCGGCGACAGGAAGGTGAGCGGCGCCACGGCGCAGAAGGCGACCACCGCGAACCGCGTGACCGACCCTGTGGCGTGGTACACCCACACCCCCACCGCGAAGGCGGTCAGCCCCGAGCCGAGCATCGAGATCGTCTGCCCCAGGCAGACCACCACGAATCCCGGGAGCCCCGCGAGCCGCGTCCTCATTGCTCTCGCAGCGCCCGCACCGGGTCCACCCTGGCCGCCCGGTGGGCGGGGATGTAGCTGGCCAGGAGGGTCACGATCGCCAGCCCGAGGAGGGCGGCGAGGAGGGTCTTGGGATCGCCCGGATCGGTGTCGTGCAGCTGCGCCGCGAGCGACCGGGCGAGCCACACGGCGAAGGCGGCGCCGATCAGCAGGCCGGCCGCGGTGAGCCCCAGGGCGCGGCGCAGGATCAGCCGCCGGAGGTCGCCGGGGCTCGCCCCCATCGCCGCCCGGATGCCGATCTCGCGCAGGCGCTGGTTGACGGCGAACGACAGCACGCCGTAGAGGCCGACCACCGAGAGCACCAGGCCCATGACGCCGAAGATGCCGTAGAGCAGCGCGCTCAGCCGGTCCTGCTTGGTGCGCTCGGCGATGCGCTCGCTCATCGTCGCCACGTCGTAGACCGGCTGCCCGGGGTCGAGCGCGCCCATGATCTGGCGCGCGCCGGCGGTCAGCGCGGCGGGGTCGGCGGCGCTCTTCAGCACGAAGATGATCGAGTCGATGTCCGGCAGGTTGGTCTGCTGGTAGGGGAAGTAGATCGCCTCGGTGGTGACGCTCGGGTTGTCCGGGTTCGGCGTCTCGGCGATGTCGCCGACCTCGCCCACCACCGTCAGCCACGGCCGCGTCGAATCGTAGCGCCCGCGCTTGATCCGCTTGCCGAGCGGGCTCTCGCCCGGCCAGTAGCGGGTGGCGAGCGACCGGCTCACCAGCGCGACGCCGGGAGCGGCGGCATCGTCGTGCTCGGTCAGCCCGCGGCCGGCGACGAGCGGCACGTGCAGCGTCGCCAGGTAGTCGGGGGTGATGGTGCGGTAGTGCGCCATGTAGAAACCGCGCGCCGGGTCGGCCGGGCGCCCCTCGGGGTTCCACGACAGGTAGTTCTGCCCCGGGAACATCGGCTGCGTGGTGGTGGCGCCGACCTGGGTGACGCCGGGCAGGGCGCGCAGCCGGTTGACTGCCTCGCGGATGAAGCGCGCCTTCATCGCCTCCCGGGGGTAGCGGCTCGACGGGAAACCGACCTCGAAGGTGAGCAGGTTCCGCGGCTCGAAGCCGCGGTCCTGCCGGCGGAGCTTCTGGTAGCTGCCGAGCATCAGGCCGGCGCCGACGAGCAGCACCACCGCCAGCGCCACCTCCGACACCACGAACGAGTTGAGCAGCCGCATGCCGGCGCCGCTCATGGTGCGCGAGCGCCCGCCCTCCTTGAGCGCCGCGCCGAGGTTGCCGCGCGACACGCGCAGCGCCGGCGCCAGGCCGAAGGCCACCCCCACCGCCGCCGCGACCAGGAAGGTGAAGCCGAGCGTGGCCGCGTCCAGCCGTGGCTCGGTGTCGAACTCGGCCAGCGACTCGACCGCCGGGCTGAGGCTGACCAGCGGCCTGACCGCCAGGGCGGCGAGCACCGTGCCGAGCGCGCCGCCGAGCAGGCCGAGCAGGACGCTGTAGGCCAGGAACTGCCGCACCAGGCGCCGGCGCGTCGCCCCCATCGCCACCCGCACCGCCACCTCGGTCTCCTGCCGCAGGCTCCTGGCGAGCAGCAGGTTGGAGACGTTGGCGCAGGCGATCAGCAGCACGAAGCCGGCGGCGATGGCGAGCAGCAGGAGCTTGCGGTCGAGCCCCTGGACCAGGTCGCCGCGCAGCGGGCGCAGGCTGCTGCGGGCCGGCGCGTTGGGCTGCGGGTGCTCGCGGGCCAGCCGCTTGACCAGCTGATCGAGCTGCGCTTGGGCGAGCGCCAGGCTGACGCCGGGCCTGAGGCGGGCCGGCGTGTAGAGGTTCGCCGAGTAGGCGGCGTCGGCGGTGAAGCCCGCCGGCACCCAGGCGTCGGCGTCGTAGGGGTGGCGGAAGCCGCGCGGCATGACGCCGACGATGGTGTGGGGGAGCTGGTCGAGGACCAGGCTGCGGCCGAGGATCCTGGGGTCGGCGGCGAAGTGGCTGGTCCACAGCCGGTGGCTGATCAGCGCCACCCGCGGCCCACCCGGGCGATCCTCCTCGGGCAGCAGGTTGCGGCCGATGAGCGGCTGCACGCCGAGCACCGGGAAGAGGTTCTGCGTCATCTGGATGACGGTCAGCCGCTCGGGCGGTGCGCCGCCGCCGGTCAGGGTCATGTTGACGTCCACCGCCGCGCCGATGCCGTCGAAGATACCGGCCTCGTTCCACAGCAGGTAGGTGGGGACCGACATGCTGCGCTCGTCCGGCGTCTCGCCGGGCTTGCCGAAGACCTCGCGCACCCGCACCAGCCGGTCGAGGTCGCGGATCGGCAGCGGGCGCAGCAGGAAGGAATCGACGACGCTGAAGATCGCGGTGTTGACCCCGATGGCCAGGGCCAGGGAGACCACCACGATCAGGGTGATGCCAGGGCTGCGGCGCAGGCTGCGCAGGGCCCAGCGCAGGTCTTGGCGGAAGGTCCCCATGGCGTCTCTAGCCTTCCTTTCTCGCCGCATTCCTCGCCGCATGGGCGGCGCGCACGGGTGGTGCCCAGCGGTCGGCACGCGGCGCGGCGGCGCGGCCGGCGGCATATAGCTCACCGGCCTTGAGCCTGGTGGAGGAGGCGGCGGCCTGCCGCCGGCCGGCGGGCACCAGGATCAGCGTATCGACCGGAGCCCCGGGGAGGAACGGAGCCGCCGCGCCGCGCACCCAGGCGGCCTCGGCGTCGCGGTAGTGGGGCGAGATCGGATCGGCGCTCTCGCCCCCCGGCATGGTGAAGAAGCCCTGCTCCTCCGCCCCGGGGGAGACCACGATGCGCTCCGACGCGCCGTAGGCCGGCGCCTGGACGTGCGGCATGTTGTCGTCGCCGTCGAGCGGCACGGCCGGCATGTCGAGCAGGCGGCCGACCACCGGCAGCGCGCCGCTCAGCAGGTTGCGGATCGCCGCCGTGTTGTGCCGCCCCCAGGTCCAGGAGGCGAGCGCCACCCCCTCGCGCTCCGGCTCCGCCCGCACCTCGTCGGCCGCCGCCAGGAGCTCCTCGTCCCAGCCGTGGTACCGCGGATCGACGAAGTTCGGCGGGCGCTCGCTCACCAGGCGCCAGAGCGGCCCCTCCCACTGATCGAGCGTATCCAGGTAGTCGAACTTCGGGTCCTGCCGCCGGCACATCAGGGTCGCCGCCGCGAACGCCCGCCGCGCCACGACCTGGCGGAAGTCGTGCACCACGCGGTAGCCGACCGACCCGGCCGCCGCCCGCCCGCCCCAGTCGAGGGCCGCCTGGCGCAGCGCGCGGCGCCGCGGGTCGGCGGCCAACGCCTGCGGCGACAGCACGCGCAGCAGCAGGGCGCGCCAGCGCTCCAGGAACCGCGCCCGGTCGTCGAGCTGGATGCGCAGCATGTCGGCGGCAGAGGCGCGCGGCAGCGCCAGCAGATCGTCGCGGATCTGCCCCGCCCGCGCGCCGAGGATGTAGCCGCCGTCGCCGAGCAGCGCCAGCGCCGGGCCGTCCACCGGCCGGTTGTTGGCGCTCCACACCCTGCCCGCGGGCGGATCGACCACCCGCGGGACGTCCGCCGCCGCCAGCAGGCCGTCCCAGCGCCGGCCGCCGTCGCTCCACGAGGCCGGCGTGCGGCCGTCGAATCCCTGGCGGCGCGGCAGGCGGCCGGCGACCGTCCAGCCGATGTGGCCGGCGGCGTCGGCGACGACGAAGTTCTCCGCCGGGATGCCGCTGCGCCACGCGGCGGCCATGGCCTCGGCGACGCCGCCCGCGGTCTCCAACGCGGCGAGGTCCATGTTGACCGCCGCGTCGTCGTGGGCCACCCAGCGGAGCGCCCGCCGCCGGCCGGCGGTGTCGGGCTCGATCTCCGGCCCCCAGACGGTCCAGCGCACGTCGAGCGGCTCGTCCGCCGCGCCGCGCACGTGCAGCACCTCGTGGAAATGCTCGAAGGGGCGCGGCCCGCCGGGGGCCAGATAGGAATCGCCGCCGCCCGCCGGGGCCGGCGGACCGTGCGGACCCGGCGCTCCCGGCGCTCCCGGCGCTGCCTGCGGACGCTGCGCTCCCGGCGCCCCCTGCGGACCTGGCGGCCCCGGAGGCATATCGAGCAGCACCACGTCGCAGGCGTCGAAGCGGCCGCTGGTGAATCCCCAGGCGACGGCGCCGTTGCTGCCGGCGACCAGGTGCGGCACCCCGGGCAGGGTGACCCCCGCCAGGCGGCGGACCGGCGCCGCGGCGGCCGGCGGCCCTTCGGGCCAGGAGATGGCGGCGCGGTACCAGATGTTCGGCACCGCGAGCTGCAGGTGCATGTCCACCGCCAGGAGGGCGCGGCCTCCCGCCGCCCTGGAGCCGGCCACCGCCCAGGCGTTGCTGGCGGCGAGCGTGGCCGGGGCGTCGAGCGCCGCCAGTCGGCCGCGCAGCTCCAGCGGGCCGCGCGCCGCCACGGTGTCGCG
>JASLEW010000630.1 GCA_030150965.1 Thermoanaerobaculia bacterium
CCGAGGGTGAGATCGGCCTGTCCCGTCAGGCGCGACAGCAGCGCGCCGAGGGCCGCGAGCAGCGTCATGAACAGGGTCGCGCCCTGCCGCCGGGAGAGGGCGGCGAGGGCCTGCGAGAGCTCCGGCGCGAGCGCCAGCCGGCGCGCGGCGCCGCCGTGGCCCCGCACCGCGGGGCGCGGCCGGTCGGCCGGCAGCTCTCGCAGGCCCTCGCCGCCCTCTCCCGGCGGCAGGGCGCGACCCTGTTCATGACGCTGCTCGCGGCCCTCGGCGCGCTGCTGTCGCGCCTGACGGGACAGGCCGATCTCACCCTCGGCACCTCGGTGGCCGGCCGCAACCGCCTGGAGACCGAGGGGCTGATCGGTTTCTTCGTCAACACCCTGGTGCTGCGGCCCGACCTCGCCGCCGCGCCGGCGATGAGCGGGCTGCTGGCGCGGGTGCGCCGCGAGGCGCTCGACGCCTATGCGCACCAGGACCTGCCGTTCGAGAAGCTGGTCGAGGAGCTGGCGCCGGAGCGGAGCCTGGCCCACACGCCGCTGTTCCAGGTGATGTTCACCTGGCAGAACGCGGCGGTGGGGGAGCTCGTGCTGCCGGGGCTCCGCCTGGCCCCCGTGGAGCTGCCGCAGGAGCTCACCCGCTTCGACGTGAACCTGGCGCTCGGCGAGGCCGGCGGGGCGATCGGCGGCTCGCTCACCTACGCGACCGATCTGTTCGACGGCACGACGATCGCGCGGTGGATGGGCCAGCTCGCGGCGGTGCTGGCGGCCTGGGTCGGCAACGTGGACATTGCGCCGGCCGACCTGCCGCTGCTGAGCGCGGCGGAAAGGCAGCAGCTGCTGCGCGAGTGGAGCGGTGACGCGGCGGGGGCTCGGGACGACGAGGGCGCGACGATCGGCGCTCTGTTCGCGGCGCAGGTGGCGCTGCGGCGGGAGGCGGTGGCGGTGGCCTTCGGTCCGCGGCGCCTGAGCTATGGCGGGCTCGACGAGCTGTCCGATCGGCTGGCGGGGCACTTGGTGGAGCTGGGTGTCGGTCCCGAGGTGCCGGTGGGCCTGTGCGCCGAGCGGTCGCTGGAGCTGGTGGTGGGGCTGCTGGGGATCGTGAAGGCCGGCGGCGCCTACGTGCCGCTGGATGCGTCGTACCCGGCGGAGCGCCTGGCGCTGCTGATCGAGGACACGCTGCCGCCGGTGGTGGTGGGTCAGGAGCGACTGCTCGGCGAGCTGCCGGTCGCGGGCTGGACGCAGCTGGTGGCGCTCGACGGCGAGCCGGCCGAGGTCGCCTGGCGAGGGCGGGAGCAGGCCGGTGCCCCGCGGCAGGAGGCCGCGACGGCATCGAGGGAGGAGGCCGGTGCGCCGCCGCCGTCGGATACGGCCGGCGCCCGCCGGGGGCGGGACGCCGCGCGGCAGGAGACCGCCGGTGCTGCCCGGGAGGAGCGGAAGGGCGGCGCGGGTCCGGCGGCGGCGCTGTCGCCGGAGAACCTGGCGTACGTGATGTACACGTCGGGTTCGACGGGCCGGCCCAAGGGCGTGGGCGTGGCGCACCGCGGCGTGGCGCGGCTGGTGCGCGCCGGGAGCTTCATGCGCTTCGGTCCGGAGGAGGTGTTCCTGCAACTGGCGCCGGTGTCGTTCGACGCCTCGACGCTGGAGATCTGGGGGGCGCTGCTGAGCGGGGGCTGCCTGGTGGTGGCGCCGCCGGGGGCGCCGTCGGTGGAGGACCTCGGGCGTTGGATCGAGCGCGACGGGGTGACGGCGCTGTGGCTGACGGCGGGGCTGTTCCACGAGGTGGTGGAGCAGGACGCCGCGGGCTCGCGCTCCCTCCGCTCCCTGCGCTCCCTCCAATCGTTGCGTCAGCTGCTGGCGGGCGGCGACGTGCTGCGGCCGCAGGCGGTGCGGCGGGCGCTGCAGCAGCTGCCGGGACTGCGCCTGATCAACGGTTACGGCCCGACGGAGAACACGACGTTCACCGCCTGTCACGGCATGTCGGCGGCGGCGCCGGCGGCGCCGGCGGCAGGCAGCCTGCCGATCGTGCCGATTGCGCCAATGGCGCCAATGGCGCTGACGGCGCCGACGGCGCCGACGGCGCCGATCCTGCCGACCGTGCCGATCGGCCGTCCCATCTCCGGCACCGAGGTGTACGTGGTGGACGGCTCGGGCCGGCCGGTGCCGGTGGGGGTCGCCGGCGAGCTGCTGGCCGGCGGAGCAGGCCTGGCGCGAGGGTATGGGAACCGTCCGGAGCTGACGGCGGAGCGCTGGGTGCCGGACGGTCTCTCCGGCGGCTGGGGCCGCCGTCTGTACCGGACGGGGGACCGGGTGCGCTGGCAGGCCGGCGGCCGGCTGGAGTTCCTGGGCCGCATGGACCGGCAGGTGAAGGTGCGGGGCCACAGGATCGAGCCGGGAGAGGTCGAGTCGGCGCTGCTGACCGACCGCCGGGTGCGGGAGGCGGTGGTGGTGGCGCGCGCCGGCGGCGTCGGCGGCGTCGGCGCCGGCGGCGACCAGCGGTTGGTGGCCTACGTGGTGCTGGCGGCGGGGGCCGGCCTGACGCTCGGCGAGATGCGGGAGCACCTGGGCTCGCGGCTGCCGGAGGCGCTGCTGCCGACGGCGCTGGTGGCGCTGGAAGCGCTGCCGCTGACCGCGCGGGGGAAGGTGGACCGCGCGGCGCTGCCGGCGCCGGAGTCGGCCGCGGAGGGGGCGGCGGTGACGGCGGCGGAGCGGCGGGCGCCGCGCACGCCGGTCGAGGAGATCCTGGCGTCGATCTGGAGCGAGGTGCTGCGGGTCGAGCGCGTCGGCGCGGACGACAACTTCTTCGATCTGGGGGGCCATTCGCTGCTGGCGACGCGGGTGGTGTCGCAGCTGCGCAGCGCCTTCGCGGTGGAGGTGGGGCTGGCGGAGCGGTTCGCGGCGCCGACGGTCGCCGGCCTGGCCGCGCGCGTCGAGGAGC
>JASLEW010000654.1 GCA_030150965.1 Thermoanaerobaculia bacterium
CGTGCGCTTCCGAGCCGGCCGCGGCGTGCGCTTCCGAGCCGGCCGCAGCTTGTGCTTCCGAGTCGGCCGCGGCGTGGGCTTCCGAGCCGGCCGCGGCGTGGGCATCGAACGGACCGGCTTCGTCGAGAGACCCGCCGGCGCCGCCGCCGCTCGCGGCGCCGAGCCCGCGCGCCCCGCCCTTCTCGTCCGCGTCGTCCTCCTCGCCGGCCGCGGGGGCCTCCGGCGATGCCGCCGCCGGCGCCCCCTGGCCGGCCAGGAGCACCGGCAGGTCGCGCTCCGGCACGTAGCTGAGCCCGCGGCGCCGCAGCAGGCCGGGCCAGGTGAAATCGGTGCCCAGCCCGGAGCCGCTGAACTCGTAGCGCCCGGTCGAGTAGGTGATCCCGGTCACCTCGCGGTTGGCGGTGACCCGCACCCGCACCCGCACGCCGGCCTGCCGCAGCTCCTCCGCCATCTCGCCGACCGGCCGCCGGCGGCGCGCCGCGCGCCCCACGAGCCCCTGCAGGATGCGCCGCTCCGCCGGCCGCCCCGTCGCCTCCTCGAACTTGCGGTCGCCGCGCCCCTGGCGGCGCACCGCGTTGCGCACCAGCGGCACCTCGCGCAGGCCGTAGTCCCTCTCGATCCGCCGCTCGATCCGGGTCAGCCGCTCGAGGTCGAAGCTGTTGCTGACCACCTCGCCGTGGCAGTTGATCCGCGACACCACGAGATGGGCGTGCTGGCCGTCGTCGGCCTGCGGATGCAGCGCGAGCGTGTAGGGGCAGTCGTTGAACCCCATCCCGGCGAGGATCCGGTTGGCCACCCGCTTCCACTGCGCGGGCGTGAGCGCCTCGCCCGGGGCGAGCCGCAGCGGCAGGTGCCACACCGCCTGCCCGAGCGTCGGCCGCAGCCGCCGGAACATGCCGAACTCCCGCGCCAGCTCGCGCGGGTTGCGGCCCTCCATGTTGCCGCCGATCACCTCGGCGCCCTGGCGCGTGCTGACATAGTCGATGGTGTCGCGGAAGCTCGCGTTCGACAGCGGCTTGCCGATCATGGTCCGGTCTCCTCGGCGGGGCCGTGGTTGGGGGTGGCGCTGCCGGCGCTGCCGGCGCTGGCTGCGGCAGCGGGCGGCCGGGGCGGCGCGGGCGGCGCGGCAGGCGCTGCCGTGCCGTCCGCAGCGCCCGGCGGGCCGCCCTCGTCGCCGTCCCCAGGGGTGCCGGCCTTGTCCTCGCTGCCGGCCGCACCGTCGTCGCCCTCCGTGCTATCCAGCCCGAGCAGCAGGCGGCGCACCCGGCTCACCTCGGCGAGCAGCGCCGCGATGCACGGCACGAGGTCCGGCATGAGGCGCCCTTCATGCGCCAGGTGCGTGAGCTGATTGAGGTTGTTCGCGAGCCGCCCGAACTGCCCATAGGAGCGGACGTTGAGGACCGGCACCGAGCGCGGCGGCGACGCCGGCCGCAGCGCGGTCTGGCGCACGTAGGCGGCGACCGGCAGCCGCGCCAGCGCCGCCCGCCGCCACACCGCCCGGCGCTCCTCGTCGTTCAGGCAAAGCGTGAGCTTGCGCACCCGCCGCGCCGCGGGTGCCAGCCGCGGGCGGCCGGTCCGCCGGTCAATGCGCGCCATGGCCAGGGCTCTCCTGCCTCTCGGTGCCTGGAGCACGCTCTCGGAAAACGGGGAATCGCATGCGGCTGGCCGCGCCTCCAGCGGAGAAAAAGGTTTCCAAGGCGGAGCGCTCGCCAGCCGGCAAGGCAAGGCTCCCGCCGGGGGCCCGCGCGCAAGCCGCGCGAGCGATCGAAACGAAAGGCGACCGAGGAGCGGGGGCCGGTATGTGCCGGGATGCGCGGACGCGGATGCGCGGACGTGCGAATCCGCCCGCCAACCGGGGCCGCTCATCGCGCCCGAGCCGCTTCAGGCGTGGCTCAGGCGCACCGCTCTGCGATCAAGAGATCAGAAGGTGGAGCGAGGAGGAAGGAAGGGGGCAGTCTCCTGCGAACCGGGAGTGACCTGAGGCGATCGTCGGTCCGCAAGAGGGATTATGCGCCTGGTGCGAACGCGGGCGCAAGCGCCACCGCGGCGGATTTTCATGCAGTCGGGCGGCCGCCGTCCCCGGAGCCTGCTCCGCGATACAGAGGGCTCCCGAAGATGGAACTGGCTCATCGATCCCCTCATCGTTTAGCTCTTATCACTACTACTGTGATAGCATGCGACCATGTCGCCCAGGAGGTCACTGCCTTGTCAAGCTGTATTCCTCGCACTGGCGATCGCTGTGCCAGGCATGCACCTGCGGGCGCAGGGAACCGACGCCGCTGGTAGCACCGAGACCGAGAGGCTCACCGGGATCGAGAGCCGACTCTCCGCGGTTGAAAGGAATCTTGGCGAGGTTTCGAGCGGCGGGCTTGGCATCTTCCTCTGCGGGGCGTTCTGCGCGCTCTGGGCACAAAATACGCGGAGGGAGCCGTGGCGTTGGTTCTTGCTGGGAGTCCTCTTCAACTTCATAGCCGTGATCGTGCTCCTGGTCAAGAACTCGCGGGATCTCGCTGCCTCCCGGCCGCCCGACTCGGATTCAACCTGAACGTCCCGATGCCGGCCATGGCTCTGCGGTTGGCCAGGGCATCGTCGTCGGCGCAGCCCGCGCAAGGGAGAGATGCTCGCCCGTTGAAACTACGGAAGGCACTTCTCATGCGCGACAAGCCCTCATGCCGCATCTCCTGAAGAAACTAGAGGGGCGCTTTTGGTTGCCGAACCGGGCGCGGTTCTCCAGGCGTGGAGTTCTTCAAGACGCTGCCAAGGGCGGATTCGAGCTGACCCTTGATCGTGGATGGGACTTCGAAGTCATGCACGATCTCGATGCTCGGAACGGCTTGGTGTTATTCGGCCGCACCTCTGACCTCCGCCCTGTTACGCTCCATCAAGGCTTCCTAAAAACATGGAGCTACTTCGGAGTTTCCCCCGCAACGTTTCACTTTGATCAGGTCTTCCATGGCGCCCACCTCCACAACGCGGCTGACGCCGCGATCACCGAAGTTGCAATGCGCATTTCAAATCTAGACCAATGGCTTGGGGTCAGCGGCTTCAGGATCGCCTACGATCAACCTGCAGTCGGCGCGATAGAGATCAAATTCTCACGACCGCAGAACATTGAGATCGATCTGGAACCAGGTCTGAAGCTAGTGTTCAGCTTCGATTGGCAGGGCCCTACCCTCACGCACCCACAACTCGAAGCCAGCGTTCAACAGGGACTCTGGCTGTCCATTGGCGCCTCGCCACCACGTCCTTTCGGCGATTTCCGTCGGATTGCCAGCCGACTGTTGGATTTCTTCACTCTCTTTGTGGGCGAGCCACTGGTGTACGAGGCAATGGATGCCGAGCTTCCCTTTCGAGGCGGCAGGGGGCGCCGACCCAAGAAGATCGACATCTTCTTCTCGCCAGTTGGAAGACATGCCGTCGAGGTCGTCGAAAGCCATCGCATGGTCATTCCATTTCGGGCTGTCGAGCCAGACTTGCCGCGGCTGCTACAACGTTGGCTGGCCAGTACGAAAACACTCCAGCCTGCCTTCGATCTCTATTTTTCGATGCTACGCCGAGATCCGGGCTATCAAGAGTTACGCTTCCTAGGTCTCGTTCGGGCTCTTGAGTCGCTTCATCGTCTCCGAAGGAAGGAACAGCCAAGCGCCGAGCACGAAGCGCGACTCGTCAGAATCCTCGCGCCGCTCAACCCTAGAGATAAGAAGTGGCTGAGGGGACGCCTAAAGTATAGTTACGAGATTAGCTTGTCGGAGCGAATTAAGCAACTTCTGCAACCCTTTGGCAACCTCTTCGGTGAACCAGACGCCCAAGTGTCGTTTGCTACGAGAGTAGCTGATACCAGAAATTACCTGACACACTATGATCCCGATCTCAGAAGCCGAGCGGTAGAGGCGTCAAAGCTCCTACCCTATGAGTATAGACTTCAAGTTCTATTCATACTTCATTGTTTGGTAGAGCTGGGTTTTTCGGCTTTAGATGCTCG
>JASLEW010000739.1 GCA_030150965.1 Thermoanaerobaculia bacterium
GTGCCGCCAGGCGGGCCGGCGCCGTCCATCGGTCTCGTCGAGATCAGCCTGCCCGCCTACCTCGAGCGGCCCGAGCTGACCACCCGCATCGCGCCGAACGAGCTGCGCTTCTCCGCCACCGCGCGCTGGGCGGAGCCCCTCGGCCCCGCCATGACCCGGGTGCTTGCGGCGGACCTCACCGCCCGCCTCGGGCCGCAGAGCGTGACGCGCCTCCCCTGGTACGGCAAGACGCCGCTCGACGGCGAGCTGGAGATCGAGATCGAGCATTTCGAGCCCGACAGGTCGGCCGGTGCCGCCCGCCTGGTGGCCCGCTGGACCCTGCGCGACGGCCACGGGCAGCGCGTGCTGCGCGGCGGTACCGCCATCCTGGAGCGCCCGCTCGCCGCCGCGGACGCCAGGCCACCGGTCGGCGGCGCCGGCCACGCGGCGGCGGTGGCGGCCCTCAGCCAGCTGCTCGACGACCTCAGCCGCGACCTGGCCCAGGCGGTGCGCCAGACGGTCGCGGCCGGAGAGCGGTAGCTTCGCGCCGAGAGCAACAACCTGAAGCGCTTGCAGCGGCTCGACGAGCCGCGGGTGGAGGGCCGGGCGTCTTCCGCGGCGCCCTGAAGACCTGGTCCGTCTACTGTGCGCCGGTGTAGCCGAGGGCGCGGAGGCGGGCCGCGTCCTCGCTGGAGAGGGGCTCCGGGCGGGGCGGCTCGGCGTCGAGGCCGACGCCGGAACGGGGGCGGCGCTGGGCGCGCCAGGCGTCGAGCAGGCCGGCCATCTCGCGCTCGGCGGGAAGGCCCTGGCCGGCGAGGTTGTGCAGCTCCTCCGGGTCCTGCCGCACGTCGTAGAGCGCCGGCCCGTCGGCGATGATCGGGGCGTTGCCGCGGCTCACGATGTACTGGTAGTCGCGCGTGCGCACCATCTCGCCCAGGCCGTTCGAGTGCTCGGCGAAGACCGCGCGTCGCCCGCCGCGCGGCGCGTCGCCCGCCGCGGCGCCGGCGGCGAGCCGGCGGAGGTCCATCCCGTCCTGCGGCGGCACCGGCAGGCGGGCGGCGGCGAGCAGCGTCGGGAAGAGGTCGAGCGTCTGCACCAGGCCGTCGTAGCGGTGGCCGGGCCGCGCCGGGCCGGGCCAGCGGATGAGCAGCGGCACGTGGGTGGTGGTGTCGAAGAGGCCGACGTGACGGTAGAAGATGCCGTGCTCGCCGAGGTTCTCGCCATGGTCGGCCACCAGCGCCACCAGCGTCGTCGCCAGCAGGCCGCGGCTGTCCATGCCGTCGAGGAGCCGGCCGAGCTGGCGGTCGAGGTAGGCCACCTGGCCGTCGTAGAGGTCGCGGTTGCCGGCCAGGATCGGGTCGTCGAAGCCGCGCGGGCCCGGGGCGCGGAAGGGCACCCAGGCGCGCACCGGCCCCAGCCCCATCGGCCCCGCCGGGCGGAAGCCGTCGGCGTAGGGCTCGGGCGGCGTGTGCGGCGCGTGCGGATCGAACATGTGCAGCCAGATGAAGAACGGCCGCGGCCGGGTGCAGTGGACGGCCAGCCAATCGAGCGTCTGATCGACCCCCATCTCGCCGGCGTAGTGCTCGGCCGCGCGCTGCACCTCGCCGAAGCCCTGGCCGAGGCCGGAGTTGTGGTCGCCCAGGTGGCGGGCGGCGATGACCGCGAGCGTCTGGTAGCCGGCGCCCGCCAGCCGGCGGGCCAGCGTGCTGAAGCTCGCCGGCAGGCGGGTGTGCAGGTCGTAGACGCCGGTGTTCTTGCCGTAGAGGCCGGTCATGATCGACACGAAGCTCGGGTTGGTGACGTTGAACGTCGAGTACGCCGCGGTCCAGACGTCGCTCTCCCGGGCCAGCCGGTCGATGGTCGGGGTGAGGCTGGGACGACGGCCCCACGGGCCGAGCCGGTCGGCCCGCAGGGTGTCGATGCCGACCAGCAGAATGTTCGGCCGGTCGGGCTTGAAGGCGGCAGGTTGCGGCTGACGGCTGTAGAGCGCCGGGCTCCCCCAGAGCACCGAGGGCGGCGGCTGGCCGGGGCCGGGCGGCGGCGGCCCGTCCACCTGGAACAGCAGGTCCACGTCGCTGTCCTCGTACTCCGAAAGGTCGATCTCCACCGTCTTCGGAGCGGTGGGGCCGAGCGCCTGCGCCTCGCCCTCCCAGAAGATCTTGACCCCCTTGTCGTTGCGCACGCCGAAGCGGTACTTGCAGCCGGCGCAGGGCTTCTCGAAGCCGAGCGGGATGAACGACACGTAGCTGCCGTCGTCGATGTGCGCCCGCCACTTGATGCGCGAGCCGGCGACCTGCTCGACCACCCGGCCCTCGGGGGCGGGGCTGGGGAAGGTCTTCTGCATGTCCTGCGGCACGCGGCTCAGGTCGCGCACGTCGGCGGCGCCGAGATGCGCCACGCGCTGCTGATAGACCTGGCTCTCGTCGAGCCCGGCCGGGGTGAGCTCGGCCAGCGGGCGCTCCTTGGTCAGGTCGAGGCGCACCCAGGGCTTGCCGAGCGGCTGCTTCTTGTGGCAGGCCGCGAGGCCCAGCGCCGCGGTCAGCAGCAGCAGGCCGGCGGCGGCACCGGCGAGACGGAAGCCCGGGGAGCCGAGCGATCCCGGCGCGCCGGCCCGGCCGGCGGTGCCTTCGGCGCGGCCGGTGGGACGACTGAAGCTTGGCTGGTGATCCACGGATCTTCGGTTCATGATCTCCTTTCCCGGTCGTTGCTGATCGGCTGAGGGTCGAAGGATCCTTGCCGGGGGCGTTGTCCAGCGGGGCCAGCGGGGCCAGCCGGGCCGGTGGATCCCGCGAGGTCGCCGGCGCCGGCGGCTCCCGGATCCGGTGCGGCGGCGGCAGGCCGCCGCTTGGGCCGCCGGCGACAAAATACCACGCGCTGGCGGCGCCCCGATGTCACGCGCCTCGAACCCGGTGCGACGCCGCTCGAGCCCGGCGTGGCGCCTCGAGTCCGGCATCACGCCGGCTCGAGCCCGGCCTCACGCCGGTTCGAGATAACCGGCGAGCACCCCGTCCCAGCTGCCGCGGGCGCGCAGCACCACCTCCACCATCTCGCGCGCCGCGGCCCGCCCGCCCGGCCGCTCCAGCACGCGATGGACGCGGGCGCGCACCTCCGGCGCCGCGTCGGCGGGGGCGAACGACAGGCCGCAGGCGAGCAGCACCGGCAGGTCCACCAGGTCGTCCCCCAGGTAGGCGACGCGCGGGGCGGCGGTGGCGTGGGCGCTCAGAAAGCCGCGGAAGGCGTCGCGCTTGTCGTCGCGGTGGGTGAGCAGCGCATCGACGCCCAGCTCCAGCGCCCGCGCCTCCAGGGCCGCGCCCGCGCGCCCGGTGAGCAGACCCACCTTCATCCCGGCGCGGCGCGCCAGCTGAAACCCCAGGCCGTCGCGCGCGTCGAACACCTTCCACTGCTCGCCGTCGGCGCCGTAGACCAGGCGCCCGTCGGTCAGCACGCCGTCGACGTCGAAGAGCAGCCATTCGAGGGCGGCGGCGCGCGCCGCCAGATCGGGGTCCGCGTCCGCCCGGCTCAAAACAGCTCCAGCCCCCAGAGGTCGTGCAGGTGGACGACGCCCAGCAGGCGCCCGCCGGCGCGGCAGACGAAGAGCGAGGTGATGCGGTTGTCCTCCATCCGCTTGAGCGCCGCGGCGGCCAGCTCGCCGCCGCCGATGGTGCGCGGGCGGGGGTTCATGCAGTCGCCGGCGGTGCGCCGCAGCAGGTCGCCGTCGCTCGCCAGCAGCCGCCGCAGGTCGCCGTCCGAGATGCAGCCGGCCAGCCGCGGGTCGCGCCCGCCGCGGGTCACGGCGGTGATGCCCAGGCCCTTCCTGGACATCTCGTAGATCGCGTCGCGCATCGGCGTGTCCGCCGTCACCACCGGCAGCTCGGCGCCGCGGTGCATGAGCTGCTCGACCTTGAGCAGGCGCTTGCCCAGGCTGCCCGCCGGGTGGAGGAGGGCGAAGTCCTCGGCGGTGAAGCCGCGGGCCTCCGACAGCGCCATCGCCAGGGCGTCGCCCAGCGCCAGCATCGCCGTCGTCGAGGCGGTCGGGGCGAGGTTGTGCGGGCAGGCCTCGCGGTCGATGGCGATGCCGAGATGGAGATCGGCATGGCGGGCGAGCGGCGACGCCGGGTTGCCGGTCATGGCGACGAGCGGCACGCCCAGGCGCTTGAGGGTCGCGACCAGCCGCAGCAGCTCGTCGGTGGTGCCGGAGGTGGAGGCGGCGAGCACCACGTCGCCCGCGACGATCATGCCGAGGTCGCCGTGCACCGCCTCGGCGGGATGCAGGAAGAGCGCCGGCGTGCCGGTCGAGGAGAGCGTCGCCGCGACCTTCTTCATGATCAGGCCGCTCTTGCCCATGCCGGTGCACACCACCCGGCCGGCGGTGCCCGACAGCAGGGCCACGGCACGGTCGAAGGCCCCGTCGAGCTGGGCGAGCAGGCCGCGGATCGCCGCCGCCTCGGTCTCCAGCACCTCGACGGCCACCTCCAGCGGCGGCCGCGGGGCCCGCGAGCTCAGCGGGGTCCGGGCCGGTTGCAGGGGGCGCGCCCGCCCGGCGGCAGGCCGGCCGCCGCCGCGCCGCGCCCCC
>JASLEW010000839.1 GCA_030150965.1 Thermoanaerobaculia bacterium
AGAGAGTGCAGGGGGCGCACCAACGCGCGGCCGTCGCCGGACGCCAGCAGGCGGCCGGGGCGCGCCGGCAGCCGGCCGGAGCGGCAGCGGTGCACCAGCGGGCGGCCGTGCAGCATTCGCGGCCGGCCGGCGTGACGCACCATGCACCGCCGCCGTCTCACTCCCAGGCGATGGCCCACCGCGCACCGGCCGCGGCGACCGCCCACCGGCAGTTCCAGCCGCAGGCGCAGCCGCACGCGGTGTCGCGGCCGTCGCGGCCCGCCTCGCCGCCGTCCGGCTTCCGCCAGCAGCCGGTCCACCAGGGCGCGCCGCACGCCCAGGCGCCGGCCCGCTCCGCCGCCCCGGCTTCCCACCCGCAGGCTCGGCAGCAACCCCCGCCGCAGCGGCAGGGAGCGCAGCAGCGTCCTGGCGGCGGTGGAGGGGGGCGGCCGGAGCGCCATACCGGCAGCTAGCGTCGGCAGCTAGCTTTCGTTCCGGCGCCGGCCGGGTCCCTCCGGGCGCACCAGCGGCTCGGTGGGACCCGACCGGCCGCGGTGTTGCGGTTGGGGCGGCTGGGCCGAACGGTGGTCCACGCCGCCGGCCCCAGCCGCTTTGCCGCTCGGCTTCTCGCTGCTGGCTGTCCGGGCGCCACAGATCCCGGGTGGCGCCTCACGGGCTCGAGATCATCCGGAAAGGTCGCGCGTGAACTCCGCCGGCCTGTGCCAGGTCCGGAAGAGATAGCGCCGGATCTTGCCGAAGAGGTCCTGGGCCTGCCGCAGCTCGATCGCTTGCTGCAGCATCAGCCAGGCGGCCAGCGTGTAGCGGTGGACGCCCCAGGCCCCGAGGATCGGATACACCTCCGCGGTGAGGCGCGCCGCGGTGGCGTGATGGCCCTGGGCGACGTAGGCTTCCGCCAGATCGAGCGAGGCCATCACGAAGTCGTAGTGCAAGGTGCGCTCACGAAAGCCCCGCCAGACCTGGCGGAGGATGTGCGCCGCCTCCTCCAGGTAGCCGAGCGCGCGGGCGATGCGCCCTTCCAGCCAGTGCAGCCGCAGCTGGGTCCAATCGTCCTGGAACTGCTTGTAGAGTGGGCGCGCCCGGTCGAGGACGTCGAGCGCCTCCGCCGGTTGCCCCGCATCCGCCAGGAAATGGGCCAGGTCATGGCGCACGCACAGCTCCAGGCGCGGCTCGCGGCCGATGTCGATCAGGCCGAGGGCGCGGCGCAGATGGACGATGGCGCGCGCCGGGTCGATGTAGCCGATGGCGTCGCCCATCTGCAGCAGCGTCCTGCCCTCCAGGTGGGGATCGCCCGCCCGGGCATAGATCTGCAGCGCCTCCTCGAGCGCCGCCTCGGCGGTCTCGAACTCCCCCACCATGCGGATGTAGGAGGCGTCGAGCGAGAGCAGATGCGCCCGCTCCAGCGGATCGCCGGTGCCTTCCTCGAGCAGGCGCCAGGCTTCGTTGATCGCCTCGCGGGCGCCGGGCAGGTCGGACGCCAGGCGGCGCGCGTTGCCCAGGACCCCGTACCCCTTGGCCCTGAGGTCGGTCGCCACCTCCTCGCCGCCCACCGCGGCGGGGTCCAGGACCTCCGCCACGGCCAGCGCCAGCTCGACGATGCTGACCGCTCGCCGCGGATCGCTCAGGGTCTGCCAGCGGCAGGCGTCGAGCAGGGCGCGGAAGAAGCCCCAGTGGTGGAACCTCTGGTCCCCGAGCACCACCGCCGTGCGCTCCGCGGGCTGCAGCTCTTCGAGCGAGGCCCACAGCCCCCAGCCGCGCAGGCGCTCCTCGGCCAGGCGGCGCTGCTCCCGGGAGACGAAGCCGGCGGCGCTCTCGAACACCTGCTCCAGGGCCCCGTCCGGACGGCCGGGCCGGCGCCGTGGGAACCAGTACCCGGAATCCCCCATGACCTGCCTGGCGAGCCCCGCACAGTCCGCGCAGCCCCCGATCAGATGGCGGACCACCCGCTTCGCCTCGTCCCTGGTGACCCTGCCGCTCAGGAAGCGCCGGAAGAGCTCCGCCGTGATATGCCATACCACCATTGCGTCGTCTCCATGCAGAAATTCTGTGCTCGCGCAGGACTGTATATCGTAAAACGGCGCCTGCCCATAGGGGGCGGGCGACAAAAAATGCGCCGGCACGGCGCCGGCGCAGAAGCCAGAGACCTCGACGAGGAAGCTAGGATCCGTGGCAGTTGCCGTTCGGATCCATCCCCGACGTACCGTCACACTGCGACGGGTTGCCCGCCGTGGCGGCGAGCCCGGCGGGCGGCACTGCCTGCCCCGACGCGGGCAGGAGCCGCGTGAGCAGGGCCCGTGCCTCGGCCCAGAGAGCGCTCCAGCCGGCGGGCGCCGCGGGGCTGCCCTGCCGTCCCTCCCGCGGCGCAGCCGCCGCCATGGCGGGCAGCGCGAGCAGCAGCGCGAGGAGGAGCGTGGCGCTGGTGATTCGGTGATTCTGCATGACCGACACCTTTCCAGGGGGTGGTGTTCCCGCGCGGCCACCGCGGCCGCGCGGCGCGATCCCCTGTGCCAAGGGTCGGCGATTAGTTGCCGCTTGACAACAGAAAAGGTTCGTAATACGCAACTCACGCCGGGCTTCCGCCGCCGTCTCCCCGCGGCCGCCGCCGGCCGGGGGCGGTAGCTGAGGCCCCGGCCGCTCTCCCCGCTCGGACCGGCGGCTCGGTCCGCTCCGCACGCCTCGCCTCGACCTCGAAGGGATTGTCGAAGTAGACGTGCCCACCGCGCAGCCTGGCGAGAAGGCTCGCCATGAGGTAGGCCGGCACGAACAGAGGGCCCCAGCGCTCGGCCTGGCGCACGTGGGCGCGCTCATGCACGCGCGTGGCGGCGAGCGCCGCCGGCGTGCGCCCGATCACCACGTGGCCGAGCGTCATGGCGGAGGAGCCGACCATCCGCGAGCGCAGGAGGGCGGCGGCAAAGCCGCCCGAGACCTCGAGCACCCCGTCGACCAGGGCCACCGTGCCGCCGCTCGCCAGGGTGAGCAGGGCTCCCACCAGGCCGAGCAGCGTGGTGGGACCGGCCCACAGGTAGCGCAGGACGCGCCGCATGCGGCTCATCATCCCCTCGCCGGCCGCCGCGGCCGAGCCTGGCGCCGCGGGCGCCCGAACCCGTGCCGCCTCACGGCGGGAAGGCGGCAAGCTCCAGGCAGGCGGCGCGGAAGACGCCGGGCTCGTCCTCGGTGCCGCGGGCGTTGAGCTCGCGCACCACGACCAGGCGCACCGCCGTGGCCGCGACCGGCGGGAAGCGGTGCTCGATGCGCGGCGCGCGGTTGCCGCTCACCCGCGTGCCGGGCAGCTCCCGCCACCGCGCGCCGTCCCACCACTGCCAGACGTAATGGGTCGCCAGGAAGCGGCACCACCCCCGGCCGCGGCTCAGGAAGGCGGGGTAGGCGACGACCCGCCCCAGGCGCTGCGGCCGCGGCCAGGCGATGCCGAACCAGGCGAGCACCGGGTGCGGCGCGGGCGCGCTGCGGGCGGCGTCGCGGTCGGTGTTGGCGCCCAGCATGCCGTCGTTGAGGCGCCCCAGCAGACGCATCTCCAGCCCGCCCTCGGCGGCGCCGATCGCCTGGCCGGCGGCGGCGAGGTTGCCGGCATCGCCCGGCAGCGGCCAGGCCCGCTCCATGCCGGCGCAGCAGCGGTCCAGGTCCGCCGGGCTGACGTCGAACACCGCCCACGAGTCGCGCGGCGTCGCCACCGGCCGGAAGTGGTCGCGCAGCCAGGCGTTGCGGGGATCCTCGACGAGGCTCGACAGCCCCACCGCGATGCGGCCGGCGATCGGGCCGGTGGGGTCGAACCAGAGCCGCACCGGGCTCCTCCGCGCGTACTCGCCGTGCATGTAGGCGCCGTCCTGGCCCCAGTCCAGGTTGGAGTCGGCCAGCCAGCGGTAGCCCTGGCGCGGGCCGCCGGCCAGCTCGTTGAAATAAGGGATGTAGCGCGGGTGGGCGGCGAGCGAGGAGACGCCGGTCCAGGTGGCGAGCAGCGCGGCGGCCACGTCGGGCACCCATCGCCCCCGGCGC
>JASLEW010000037.1 GCA_030150965.1 Thermoanaerobaculia bacterium
GATTGCGACGCCTCGTCGCTCACCGCCACCAACACCACCGTTGCCGGCGTCGGAACTGACCTGATCGTCACGGAGGGATTGCGACAGCAACCAAAAACTCGGGGGATCGTCAGCCCAGGCTTCGTCGGAACTGACCTGATCGTCACGGAGGGATTGCGACCCTCAATCCCGCACTCCAGGATCGAAGCAAGGCAGGCCGCGTCGGAACTGACCTGATCGTCACGGAGGGATTGCGACTGGTTCGGGTGCGGATGCAAGACCGCATGTGCCAGGTCGAGGTCGGAACTGACCTGATCGTCACGGAGGGATTGCGACAGGACCGCCAGGCCGACGCCAATTTGTCCGACGAACAGTCGGAACTGCCCTGATCGTCACGGAGGGATTGCGACGGAGGCTGTTCGAGCCCTGATTGAGGTAGGGGCTATCGATCACCAGCGTCGGAACATCCGGTGTGCCAGGCGGGGGGGCGGAGATGGGCGGAGAGCGGGGAGCCCTTCCCAGCACCAGTTTGCGCTGGCGTGCCGGCGCTGGATCAGAGTGCGCCGGTGCTGCTTGAGCTATAGGGCTATGAGGGATCGGCTACGGGGTCGGGCGCGCAGGACAGGAGCCGCGCGGGGTTTTCTGGCCGGCAAGGCGCTCGAACGAAAGGAAGGCCACGCCGGGGCCGCGCGCGGTGCCTTGATCGCGGGCGGCAGCGCGGCCGGTTGACAGCCCGGACCTATCCGCTGCTCAGCTCGAACTTCCCCAATCCGAACGTGCAGCCCTTGCCGACGTGCAGGATCTCCGCCGTGCGCAGCAGGGGCCACAGCGGGGCCAGGTCGCCCTCGATCTCCAGGCTGCCGACGAAGCCGCCGAGCGCCATCGTGGTCTGCTGGCGGTTGCTGTAGCGCTGCCAGTCGTGCCAACGCAGGTCGGAGGCGCGCACGGCCACGGTGCCGGCGTGCTCCAGGAGCGGGCGGAACGACCAATCGATCTCGGCGTCCGGCATGTGGAAGTGGGCGAGCTCGAGCGCGCGGCGCAGCATGGTGAAGACGAGCGGGCGGACGCCGATCGACGGGACGAAGTGGTCGCGGAGCTTGATGCGGGTGGGGGTGAGGAACCGCAGGCTGGCGCGCGCCGGCGCCGCCTCGGCGGCCGGCGGCAGGAGCGTGGGCGCGAGGGCGCCGGAGGGCGCGCGAGCGCCGGTCCCCGGTGCGTGGATCTCCTGCCAAGCGCCTCCCGGCGCCAGGGCCTCGACGCGCTCCAGGCGGAAGCGGTGGCGGTCCCGGCCGAGGCCGGCCTGCGCCATGCGCTCGACGGCGAGGATTGCGTAGGGGTGGAGGTCCGCCGCCTTCCCGACCAGGAGGAGGTCGAAGCACAGCGGCGCGCCGGGGCACAGCTCGCGCTCCTCGCCGTGGGGCTCGAAGATGTAGGGCCGCGGCGAGGTCGGCAGGCCGCGCAGGAAGGGCGGCGGCTCGTCCTCGACGAAGGTGTCGAAGAGCCGCGTGTGCACGCAGGCGGCGCGCAGGCGGCAGGCTTCGCAGGCTTGCGCCGGCCCGAACGCGCAGACCAGGGCGCGCAACGCATGGCCGAAGGCGCCGCGCAGCAGCGACCCCTTGTAGAGGGGCAGGCGCGCGCGGTCCACCGCGCGCAGCGTGCAGCGCAGCCGCAGGTAGGAGAGTCGCGGCAGGGAGTAGAGCCGGCTGCCCGCGTCGGTCTGGTTCATGCTCGCCGCGTCTCCTGGGCGCCGCAATCGCCGGCCGTGGCACCCGCTCTATTTTTGGAGAAACCGTCCATTGCCGATTGTTGCACGGCTGGTGCAGCAGGTCAGGACCGAGCTCGCGGTGCTCGGCCCGATCTCGGAGCAGGCGGCGGGCCGCGGTCAGGATCGGCGGCGCGCCGGAGATGTCATCAAGATGCGGCTGCCGGGGGCCGGCGGTCGCACCGGCGCAGCGCATCGATCGCCCAGGCGTAATCGACCGGTCCGCCGTCCCAGGTGGGAAGCGTCTCCTTGGCGTGCACAGCCACCCCTTGGCGGGCGAGCCGCGCGACCAGCGCTGGGATCGGCTCTCCTGCCGTAACCGGTATCGCCGGCATGGCAGGCGCCGCGGGCAGCGGCCGCCCGTCGGGACGGTAGAAGAGTGCTTCGCCGCCGGGCGTCAGCTCCATCGTGAACCCCTCCTCGTGCACGGCCCGATGGTGGCGGCGGCAGAGCAGCAGCGTGTTGGCCAGGCTGGTCTCGCCGCCGTCGGCCCAATGCTCGATGTGATGGGCGTCGCAGAGCCTGCTGCCGCAGCCCGGGAAGCGGCAGCCGCCGTCGCGGTGCTCGAGGGCGCGGCGCAGGCCGGGCGAGATGGCGCGCGTGCGCCGGCCGACGTCGAGCACCCGGCCCTCCGCGCCATGCCGCATCGCGACCAGCGCCGAGTCGCAGGCCAGGCGGCGGCATGTTTCCGCGGAAACGCGGGTGCCGTCGGCCAGCCAGGAGGAGCCGCTCTCGCCATCGGCCGGCAGCGCCTCGGCATCCACGTGCACCACCACCTGGTAGCGGTCGCCGCGGCTGCCGGGATCGAGGCCGGCGGCGAGGGCGCTCTCGGCCACCAGGCCCAGGGCGTCGGCACGCCGTTGCTCCGCGGAGGGCTCCGTCGCGGGCTCGCCGGCGGCCCAATGCACGCCGCCGCCTGAGGGCTCACCGGTCGGACCACGCTCGCCGGCCTGATCGCGCTCGTCCTGCCGAGGGCGCTCGTCGCCCTCGCCGGGCCGGCGGTGCGGGCCGCGGCGTGGCCCGTAGAGCTTCTCGACGCCGGCATCGAGGGCGCGCAGCAGCGCCGCGCCGGCCTCGGGCGCGAGGCGTCCCGTGATCACCACCATGCCGTCCTCGTCGGTGTAGGCGCGCAGGTACCGCGACTCATGCCGGCGGCTCTCACTCTCGGCCTCCTCCAGGCGGTCGACGCGCCGCATGCCGCGCACCAGCCGCTCGACGTGGGCGGCGGTGCCGGCGCGCGCGAAGCTCAGCAGCTCCTCTTCGGTCGCGGGCGTGGCGATGCGGGTGAGGGCGCGGACCTTCGAGTAGGAGAGCTCGCCACGGCGCAGGGCCGCGGAGAGCAGCGGCAGCGCGCCGAGCGCGCGGGCCACGCGCACCTTCTCGCGCGCCGCTCCCAGGTCCATTCCCACCCGCCACCCGAGCCAGTGGGCGCAGGAGGGGAAGCCGCTGTTCCAGCCGCCGCGCTCGTCGAAGTCGCGCAGCATGACCAGCAGCTCGTGGGTGGCGGCCGAGATCTGCGCCGCCAGCTCGGCGATGCGCTCGCCGAGCTGGTCGAGCTGGTCCGGCGTAGCGCCGGACGCGGGCGGTGGCGGCGCACCGATCCGCCGCGGCTCGACGCCGTCATGTCCCACCGCAACATCCTGTCCAGCCGCGCCCACTGTCTCCTCGAAGGTCATCGTCCCCCCTCCTCGGTGGCAATTGTAACCCCTTGATTTTTCAGCTCGCAGGCGGCTCCAGGAGGGCCGATCGGCGGCCGGTTGAGGGTTCGAGGAGGCATGGCGCGAGATCGGGCTCGGAGCTGCCGCTCAGGAGCTGCCAAAGGCCCTTCGGGCAGAGAGCTGGCGAATTGCCTGCCGAGGGCCGAAAAAGGTTGTCAAGGGGGTCGGTGGCTCCGGTGGCCGCGTGGTCGGCGGGAGGGCGGCTCCGTGGCAACCCCCGTGCGTTCCGCAAGGCTGACCACCCACCCCACTTCAATCGGACCCGGCCATCGCGCGCCGCCCTCGCGCCGGTTGAGATCTGCGGCAAACCGCCTCCCCCGGGCGCCCCTCGGGAGGCGCTGACCTTGGGGGCCCGGGCAGACGGAGTGAGCTCCTACCTTCCCCCCGGCATCCCCCAAACCAAGGCTTGCATTCGGAAGGGCAGGGGGGTATATTGGGTCTAAATCTGACCATCCGCGGTCAAGAGAGGGACCTGGCGACCGGCAGGCAGGCCGGAGGTCTGCCAGGGTGCCGGGCGCCGCCGCCTTGCCGCCGGCAAGGCGGGGGAGGGCACCGCGCGGCCGTGCCGCGGGGTGCGGCGCAGTCCGGCGCCGCTCCCGTGTCCGCAAGGTCGAGACAGCCAAGGAGGCAACCGTGACCACCACTCCTCTTCGTCTGGCGAGAATCCCGCGGGGCCGCGCCGCCGTGCGTGGCGGCGCCCCGCGGCGGCTGGCGCTGGCCTTCGCGCTCGTGCTCGGCGCGGTCGGCAGCGCCGGGCGGCTCGGCGCCCAGCCGGCCTCCGGCCAGGCCGACCCA
>JASLEW010000013.1 GCA_030150965.1 Thermoanaerobaculia bacterium
GGCCGAGGCTGGCGCGCCTGGACCGGCGGGCCGGCCGTGGCCGCGGGACGCTGCTGCTGCGGCGGGAGCTGGGGTTTCTCGCTGGTCGGCACGGCGGTGGTCCTGCGCGTCGCGGGTCTCTGCGGTCTCTGGGGTGGCGGCTGCGGCTGGCGGTTCTGCTGTGACGGCTGCGGCTTTCGGGCTCTGATGTGGCGGCTGCGGCTGGCGCTGACCCTGGCGGCGGCGGGCGGCGGACGCTGGCGGCGGCTATCCCCTGGCGGGCGTCGCGTAGAGCAGGTCGAGGAGCTGCTTCTCCACCGCCCGGAACTCCGCCGAGGATTTGAGGTTGATGTCGCGGTGGGCGAAGTAGGGCACGTCCACCCGGTGCAGGATGCGCGCCGGCCGCGGCGAGACCACGTAGACGGTGTCGGCGAGGTAGACCGCCTCCGACACGTCGTGGGTGACGAAGACGATGGTGTGATCCTCGGTCTGCGTCACGTCGAGCAGCAGCCCCTGCATGCCCCAGCGGGTCTGCGGATCGAGGGCGCCGAACGGCTCGTCCATCAGCACCACGTGCGGCCGGTTGATCAGCGTGCGGGCGATGGCCACGCGCTGCTTCATGCCGCCCGACAGCTCCCGCGGGTGGTGATCGGCGAACTCGAACAGGCCGACGGCGCGCAGGTACTTGTCGGCCTCGGCGTGGCGCTCCGCCGCCGGTACGCCATGCAGCCGCAGTCCGTACTCGACGTTGCCGCGGACCGTCAGCCAGGCAAACGAGGTGTACGCCTGGAACACCATGCCGCGGTCGCGCCCGACGCCGAGCACCGGCTCGCCGTGCACCAGCACCTCGCCGGCGGTGGGCACGATGAGGCCGGCGATGGTCTTGAGCAGCGTCGATTTGCCGCACCCCGAGGGGCCGAGGAAGACCACCAGCTCGCCCACGCCCTGACGATGCAGGATGTCGAACGAGATGTCGCGGATGGCCTCGACGCCGATGCCGTGGCGGTCGAGATAGGTGACGGCGAGATTGCTCACCCGCAGCTTCGGCACCTCGGCCGACGGCTCGGCGTGGTAGGTGGCCGCCGCCGGCGTCTCGTTCGGCGTCACCGCGACGGTGCCGGGCTCGCCCGCCGACGCCGCCGCGGGCGGATGCGGCGGATGGGACGAGGCGCTCATTCGACCGTGGACTCCCGCCAGCGGAAGAGGACGTTGGCGAGCGAGCGGATCAGCGCATCGGTGGCGAGGCCGATGCCGCCGATCACCAGCAGGCCGGCAAAGGACCACGACGCCTTCTGGTGGGTGCGTGCCAGCTCGATCATGTAGCCCAACCCTCCCCCCCCGTTGACCGCCTCGGCCAGGATCACGTAGGTCCAGGAGATGGCGTTGATGACGCGAAAGGAGTCGAAGATCTCGGGCAGCGCCGCGGGCAGCAGGACGGTGAGCACCACCTGCCGCTTCGACGCCCCCAGGGTGAGCGCGGTCTGCACCAGCTCCTCGGGCACGGCACGGATCGCCGTCACCACCACCGGCAGCAGGTAGACGAAGACGCCGAGGAAAAGAAAGGCGATCTTCTCCTTCTCGTAGATGCCGAACCAGAGGATCAGCAGCGAGATGAAGGCCGAGATCGGCATGTAGCGCAGCGGCGCCATGATCGGCTCGAAGAAGCGGTTCACCGGCTCGAAGGCGCCCATCATCACGCCCAGCGGCAGCGCCACCGCCGAGGCGAGCAGGAACGCGGCGGCGATGCGGCGGGTGGAGATCAGGATCGCCTGGCCGAGTTCCTCCTGCACGAAGAGCTGGATGGTGCCGCGCACCACCTCGGTGGGCGAGGGCAGGAAGTCCGGCGACGCGAAGTGGCCGTAGGTCAGCACGCACCAGACGAGCATCACCAGCCCCGGGGCCACGAAGCCCAGGGCAAACGACACCGTCCGCGGCAGCGGCTGGCGCAGCGCGAACGGGTCTCGCCGCCGGTTCATCTCACTGCGCCGCCAGGATCACCTTGATGTCGGTGCGCCGGTTGAGCTGCCGCCCTCCTTCGGTGGAGTTCGGGGCGATCGGGTTGGCCGAGCCGTGGCCGATGGTCTGGAAGCGGCTGGCCTCGATGCCCGGGAAGTTCTGCAGCACGTAGTTCTTCACCGCCAGCGCCCGGCGCTCGGAGAGGGTCATGTTGGCCGTCGGGCTGCCGGTCGCGTCGGTGTTGCCCTCGATGCGCAGGTAGGTGTTGCCGAACGAGGTCATCGTCTCGCCCAGCGAATCGAGCACGATGTACGAGCCGGCCATGATCTCGTCGGAGCCCGGGGTGAAGTGGATCTGGATCTGCTTGTTGATGATCGCCCGGTCGGTCGCCGACGGCGCCTTGGCCTTGAGCACCGGCTCCTCCACCCTGGCGCCGGGGTAGTCGGCGGCGAGCGCGGCGATGAAGCGCGTGTCCGCCCAGTCCTTGGCCTCGACGGAGCGGGTCACCAGCCCCTTCTTGCGCCAGATCACGAAGGCGGTGTCGAAGAGCGTCTCGTAATGGGCATGGCCGCCGGCCAGGCCGTAGAACTGCGCGTTGTCGGCATAGCCGGTGAGCTTGAGCCCCGAGAGCATGCCGGAGACGGTGTCGGCGTCGAGCTTGAGCGCCTTGCCGACCAGTGCGTCGGCGGTCGTCGGGTCGCGCTTGATGGCGTCGATGCCCAGCAGCCACCCGTGCACGAAGTCGCGCACGCTGTCCGGCGCGCGGTCGATCAGGTCCTGGCGGGCGACCAGGGTGTCGGCGATGATGTGGCTGGCGGCGGTGGTCGAGACCAGGACATGGGCCTCGGCGCCGCGGGCGGCGACGGCGCCTGACAGGTCGGGCTCCCAGGTCACCGCGGCATCCACCTGCTTGGCCTTGAACATGGCGGCGGCGGCCGGCGCGTCCTGGGTGAAGATGATGTTCTTCTCGACGTCGGCGCGGTCCTCGGGGGAGAGGCCGGACTGGGCGAGCAGGTAGAGCAGCAGGAAGTGCGAGGGGGTGAACTGGGTGCAGGCGATCTTGTGCCCCTTGAGCTGCTCGATCGAGTTGATCGACGCCAGCGAGACGATGCCGTCGCCGCCGCGGGACCAGTCCTGCATGATCACCGACTTGGCCTTCTGCCCCTGCTCGGCGAGGATCGACGCCTCGCGGGCCCAGTTGTCGACCGTGTCCCACATGATGTCCACGTCCCCCTTGCGGAAGGCCGCGAGCTTGGCCGCCGGGTCTTCCAGGAGGACGAATTTCACGTCCAGCCCGTACTTCTTCTTGTAGCTCGACTCCGGATTGGGGTCGAGGCCGTTGTTGAACACGATGCCGGGCGAATGGCCGGCCCAGGTATTGATGGCCACCACCAGGGGGCGGTCGAGCTTGCCGCCGCCGCCCACGTTGCTCGCCGGGGTGACCCCTTCGGAGCCCTTGCCGCGCTCGGGATCGGGCGGGGCGTTCTTGAGGGCGTCGAAATCGTTCTTGCTCACGGTCTCGCCGCCCTGCGCCGCGGTGCCCTTCCCTCCGAGCGCCCAGATCTTGAGGTTCGGAGCGAAGCGGCGGACGGCGAAGAACGCCGCCACCAGCAGGGCCAATACGACGATCACCTTCCCCAAGGGGGTGAGCTTCATTGTCTTCTCCTTTATAAGGCCTTACGCCGGGGCCACCCCGCCGATGAGCTGGTCCATGGCCGGACGCAGGGACTCGACGAAGCGCTCCGTCTCCATCACCTGCTCCACCACGCCGCCCATATAGCTGGCGACCTCGTCGGCGCTGAGCTGGGAGGCGCTGACCCGGGCCAGGATGACCTCGAAGGCATCCGAAAAGGCCCCGAGCTGCGCCACCACGCATTGATCGCGCTTCTGGCACTCCAGCAGCAGATCGCGCTGCTTCTGAAGGATTCCGATGTGGAACTGGCGGGTGCGGGCCGTGGCCGGCTCCGACTCCGCCAGACCCTGAAGCTGCTTCATCTTGTCATCGATCTCGGCCAGCCGCTTCTCCACGCTGGGCAGCGACGAGGGGGGCGGCGGCGCGAAGGCGGGCCGGGCCGGCTGGATCTGGATCTGGATCCCCCGCCGGCGGTCCGGCGGAATCGCCGGGTCGGGCGTGGCGGCGGCCGGCGGCTGGGAACTCAGGGCGTCCGCCCCCGGCCGGATGGTGGCGAGGATCTGCAGATAGGAGACCCGCTCGCGGACGAAGTTGAGGTAGGCGGTCAGCATGTAGCCGAGCTGCTGCAGGATGTTCGCCTTGGTCGTCCCGTCGAGGTCGGTACGGTCGGCCAGGGCCTTCGAGACCCGGCCGCGGATGTCGGCCAGGCGTCCGTAGACGCCCAGGTAGTCGGGCAGCAGGCCGCCGCGCGTCCAGTTGTTGATCGGCGGCTCGGCGAGGCACGCCGCCACCTTCTGGCGCAGCAACTCGCGGTCCGCCTCGGCCTTACGCTCGGCGTCGCGCCGCTCCTCCTCCTCGATCTGCTTGATGTAGCGGTCCCCGGTCGCCCCCAGGGTCACCCAGCCGGTGGCCCCCAGCCCCCAGAGGATCAGCGGCAGCGGATTCCACAGCACCGCCGACGCCGCCAGGCTCACCGCCCCGGCGACCACGTTGCCGGGCGACTGGATGGCCTTCGCGATG
>JASLEW010000014.1 GCA_030150965.1 Thermoanaerobaculia bacterium
CACCTTGGTGGTGTTCACCTCCTTCATCATCTACGTCACCTGGGCGCTCCTGCAGGGTGACAACTACGCCTACGGCAACTACCTGTCGCCGCTCTACTCGCCTGAGCTGTTCGGCAACTCGCCGCACGCCTGGTTCGGGCCCTGGCGGTGGCCCTCCATCCTGCCCTTCGTCCCCTTCATCAAGTACTCGCCGGCGATGCTGATCCTGATCTTCCCGCTGGCGTTCCGGATGACCTGTTACTACTACCGGGGCGCCTACTACAAGGCGTTCTGGGCCGACCCGCCGGCCTGCGCCGTGGGCGAGCCGCGCCAGAGCTACCGCGGCGAGAGGTCGTTCCCGCTCATCCTGCAGAACGTCCACCGCTACTTCCTCTACCTGGCGCTGGCCTTCCTGGTCATCCTGCTGCACGACCTGTGGGAGGCGCTCTGGTTCACCGATCCGGCGACCGGGAGCACCCACTTCGGCATCGGCGTCGGCACGCTGGTGCTGGCGGCCAACGTGACGCTGCTCTCCGGCTACACCCTGGGCTGCCATTCGCTGCGCCACCTGGTGGGCGGCTTCCGCGACCGCCTCTCGGCACGGGCGCTGTCGTTCCGCGCCTACCGCTGCGCCGGCTGCTTCAACCGGCGGCACATGGCCTGGGCGTGGGCGAGCCTGTTCACCGTCGCCTTCTCCGACCTCTACGTGCGCCTCTGCGCCATGGGGATCTGGACCGACTGGAGGATCCTTTGAGCGCCGAGCCGCGGCGCCTCGACTACGACATCCTGGTGATCGGCGCCGGCGGCGCCGGGCTGCGCGCCGCCATCGAGGCCTCGGCCGCCGGGGTGCGGGTGGCGGTGGTGTCCAAGTCGCTGCTCGGCAAGGCGCACACGGTGATGGCCGAGGGCGGCGTGGCGGCGGCGCTCGCCAACGTCGACGACCGCGACAGCTGGCAGGTGCACTTCAGCGACACCATGCGCGGCGGCCAGTACCTCAACAACCCGCACATGGCCGAGCTGCACGCGCGCGAGGCGCCGGCGCGGGTGCGCGAGCTGGAGGCGTGGGGAGCGCTCTTCGACCGCACCGCCGACGGCCGCATCCTGCAGCGCAACTTCGGCGGCCACCGCTATCCGCGCCTCGCCCACGTCGGCGACCGCACCGGTCTGGAGATGATCCGCACCCTCCAGGACCACGGCATCCACCAGGGCATCGACTTCCACATGGAATGCACCATGACCGCCCTGCTCACCGCCGGCGGCCGGGTGGTGGGCGCGGTGGGCTACGACCGCGAGCGCGGGCGGCCGCTGGTGCTTCAGGCGGCGGCGGTGGTGCTGGCGACCGGCGGCATCGGCCGGGCCTTCGCCATCACCAGCAACAGCTGGGAGTACACCGGCGACGGCCTCACCCTGGCCTACGACGCCGGCGCCGAGCTGATGGACATGGAGTTCGTGCAGTTCCACCCCACCGGCATGGTGTGGCCGCTGAGCGTGCGCGGCCTGCTGGTCACCGAGGGGGTGCGCGGCGAGGGGGGCGTGCTGCGCAACTCCCTGGGCCGGCGTTTCATGTTCGACGACATCCCGGAGCTGTACCGGGACCAGACCGCCGACAACGAGGACGAGGGCTGGCGCTACACCCAGGGCGACAAGCAGGCCCGCCGGCCCCCCGAGCTGCTCACCCGCGACCACGTGGCGCGCTGCATCGTGCGCGAGATCAAGGAGGGGCGGGGGAGCGAGCACGGCGGCGTCTACCTCGACATCTCCTGGATCGCCTCGCGCCTGCCCCACGCCGCCGAGCACATCCGCAAGAAGCTGCCGAGCATGTACCACCAGTTCAAGGAGCTGGCGGGCATCGACATCACCCGCGAGGCGATGGAGATCGGGCCGACCACCCACTACATGATGGGCGGCCTGCGGGTCGACGGCGAGACGCAGATGTCCACGCTCCCCGGCCTCTTCGCCGCCGGCGAGTGCGCCGCCGGGCTGCACGGCGCCAACCGCCTGGGCGGCAACTCGCTGTCGGATCTGCTGGTGTTCGGCAAGCGCGCCGGCGAGCACGCGGCCGCCTTCGCCCGCGAGCACGGCGCGGCGGCGCCCGATCCGGCGCAGGTGCAGGCGGCGGTCGCCGCGCTCTACGCGCCCTTCGACCGCCAGACCGCGCCAGGGGCCGCCGCCGGCCCCTTCCAGATCCAGCACCGGCTCCAGGAGCTGATGCAGTCGCAGGTCGGCATCGTGCGGCGCGAGGACGAGATGGTGGAGGCGCTGGCGCGGATCGGCGAGCTCCAGCAGCAGGCGGCGCGCGTCGCGGCGCACGGCAACCGCGAGTACAACCCCGGCTGGCACACGGCGCTCGACCTGCACAACCTGCTGACCGTCGCCGAGGCGGTGACGCGGGCGGCGATCGAGCGGCGCGAGAGCCGCGGCGCGCAGTTCCGCGACGACCACCCGGGCAAGGACGGGGAGCTGGGCAGGGTCAACTTCGTGATCCGCCGCGGCGAGGGCGGGCGGATGGAGATCCGCCGCGAGCCGGTGGTGCAGCCGACCGCCGAGCAGCGCCGCATCATCGAGGAGATGAAGTGATGGCGCGCACCACGTTCAGGATCTGGCGCGGCGATGCCTCGGGCGGCGCGCTGCACGACTACGCGACCGAGGTCTCGCCGGGCATGGTGGTGCTCGACGCGGTGCACCAGATCCAGGCCGAGTCGGCGGGCGACCTGGCGGTGCGCTGGAACTGCAAGGCCGGCAAGTGCGGCTCCTGCTCGGCCGAGGTGAACGGCAATCCGCGCCTGATGTGCATGACGCGGCTCTCCGACCTGCCGGCGGACCGGCCGGTCACCATCGAGCCGCTGCGCGCCTTCCCGCCGCTGCGCGACCTGGTGACCGACGTGTCGTGGAACTACGCCGCCAAGCGGCGCATCCGCAAGTTCAAGCCGCGCCCGGCCGACGCGCCGGACGGCACCTGGCGCATGGCGCAGGAGGACGTCGAGCGGGTGCAGGAGTTCCGCAAGTGCATCGAGTGCTTCCTCTGCCAAGACGTCTGCCACGTGCTGCGCGAGCACCACCTGCACGAGCGGTTCATCGGCCCGCGCCTGCTGGTCTACGCGGCGGCGCTGGAGATGCACCCGCTCGACACCGAGGACCGCACGGGCGACCTGCGGCACGAGCAGGGGATCGGTTTCTGCAACATCACCAAGTGCTGCACCAAGGTCTGCCCCGAGGGGATCGCCATCACCGACAATGCCATCATCCCGCTCAAGGAGCGGGTGGTGGACCGCTTCTTCGATCCCCTGGCCCGGTTGCTGCGGGTCTTTCGCCGCGACGCGGCGGCGGGCTGAGGCGCCGCGCCGCGGGCGCCTGGCGCCGATGGGCGCCGATTGGAGGCCGCGATGTTCGAGCTCAAGCCACTCTCCCGCGAGGCGATCCCGGCGGCGCTCGACAAGGCCCACCGCTACCGGCTGCTCAACGAGCCGCTCGAGGCCGAGAGCATCTGCCGCGACATCCTGGAGATCGAGCCCGACAACCAGGAGGCGCTGGTGACCCTGGTGCTCGCCCTCTCCGACCAGCTCGAGGAGCATCTCGGCGCCGCCTCCGCCGAGGCCAAGGCGGCGCTCGGCCGCATCCGCGACGAGTACAACCGCACCTATCACGCCGGCATCCTCTGCGAGCGCCGGGCCAAGGCCCATCTGAAGCGCGGCGGCCCGCGCGCCGGCCACATCGCCTACGAGTGGCTGCGCGAGGCGATGGAGCACTACGAGCGGGCCGCCACCCTCCGCCCGGCCGGCAACGACGACGCGATCCTGCGCTGGAACGCCTGCGTGCGCACCCTGCGCGGCCGTCCCGAGCTGGCCCCCGACCCGCAGGAGCAGGTCCACCACTGGCTGGAGTGAGCGGCGGCCCGGCGGCACGCGGGATTGCCCCTGCCGCTCCACCGTTCTGTCACGGCGAGGACGCGGCCGGCCCTGGACATCCCGGGAGTCGCTAAGGTATCGTTCAATCGCTCGCATTCAACTCCGCCGCGTGCGCCGGACGCCGCGGCTGTTGGATGAGCTTCCTTGCTGTCCATGCTTGCTGCGGGAGCGATCGACGATGTCGCGGGTGATCCTGGTCTGCGGTAAGGGCGGTGTGGGCAAGACGACGGTCGCGGCCGCCACGGCGCTGACGGCGGCACGGCGGGGGCACCGCAGCATCGTCCTGTCGTTCGATCTGGCGCACAGCCTCTCCGACTCCTTCGATCTCCATCAGGGCCTCTTCAGCCTCCACGGCGGCAAGCCCGTGGCGGTGGAGGCCAACCTCGATCTCCAGGAGCTGGACGTGCAGGCGGAGCTGGAGCGCCACTGGGGCGAGGTCTACCGCTACATGGCGGCGCTCTTCACCTCGGCCGGCCTGAGCGATCTGGTGGCCGAGGAGGTGGCCATCATGCCGGGGATGGAAGACCTCGTCGCGCTGATGACGGTCAACCAGTACTACCGGGAGAAGGCCTACGACGTGATCGTCGTCGATTGCCCGCCGACCAGCGAGTCGCTGCGCTTCGTCAACCTGATGACCACGATCGAATGGTACGTGAGCAAGCGGCTCAAGCTGGACCGGACAATGGTCAAGCTGACCCGGCCGCTGGCCAACCGGCTCACCTCGTACCAGCTGCCGGAAGACGGCTATTTCGACTCGATGCGCGGAATTTTCGATCGCATGTCGGGCATCGACGCGCTGCTGCGCGACCCGCAGGTGACCTCGGTCCGGCTGGTGACCAACGCGGAGAAGATGGTGGTGCGCGAGACCCAGCGCGCCTATACATACTTCTGCATGTACGAGATGAACACCGACGCGATCGTGGTGAACCGGCTGATCCCCGCCGCCGAGGGCTACTTCTCGCGCTGGGCGGAGACGCACGCCGCCTACGCCGCGCAGATCGTCGATTTCTTCGCCCCGATCCCGGTCTTCAAGGTGCCGCTGTTCGCCGACGAGGTGATCGGCGCCGACCGGCTGGCGCAGGTGGGGCAGGCGCTCTATGACGGCCGCGATGCCGCCGACCGTTTCGTCGACGGGCCGCCGTACACCTTCGAGAAGGTGGACGACCGCTACCGGCTGCTGATGCGGCTGCCCTTTGCCGAGAAGAGCGATATCGACATCAACCGCATCGACCACGATCTCATCGTGCGCATCGGCGCCTTCAAGCGCCACGTCGCGCTGCCGCGCTCGCTGGCCCAGTTCCAACGCACCGAGGCCAGCATGGAAGGGCGCCAGCTCACCATCGAGTTCGTCCCCTGAGCGTCGTCCCAAGCCCCCGCCGATCACCGATCACGCTTGAATGAAAGGAGATCCGAGATGGCCAACCCCATGGACGGAATCATGGATTCAGTCGACCAGATGAACCGCCAGCTGCGCGCCCTGAGCACGCCGGCCCTGGAGGCCGAGGACGTGAACCGCATCAACGCGGCGGTGGTCAACGCCTTCCTCGATGCGGGCGTGAAGCTGCTGGAGGGCCTCACCGCCGCCGCCACCGAGGCGAAGACGCGGGTGTCGGCCAAGCTCGAGGCCACGCCCGAGTACCCGACGAAGGAGCCGGTGAAGAAGGTGCCGGTCACCTAATCTGCCGCCGGCCATTCGCCACCCGACCGCCGCCGGACATGGCAGTCCGGCAGCCGGAGACCTGGAGAGCGCGGAAACGTGAAAGCAGGTGAAGCGGGTCCCGAGACGGCGGCCCGCGCGGGCCTGCCGCTCGGCAGATCGCAGTGTGCGCCCTGGGCGCTGGAACAGCTGGCTCCCGGCAGCTCGCTCTACAGCATGGGCTTCCGCCTGCGCTGCCAGGGGATCCTCGACGCCGCACGGCTGCGTGCGGCGCTGGGCCTCCTGGTGGCGCGGCACGACGCTCTGCGCACCTCGTTCCGGCTGGCCGCCGACGGGCCGGTGCAGGTGGTGGAGCGGCGGGTCGCGCTGCGCTGCCCGCTGATCGACCTGACCGCGCTGCCGCCGGAGCGCCGGCCGCCTCTCGCCCGGGAGCTCCTGCTGATGCGGCGCGGCCGCGCGTTCGATCTCGGCGCGGCCCCCCTGCTGCGCTGTCAGCTGGTCCGCCTGGGGCCGCACGAGCACGACCTCGACCTCGTCACCTCCCACCTGGTGGTGGACGGGCGATCGATCGTGCTGCTGACGGATGACCTGATCGCCTGCTACCGCCAGGATATCCCGGCACCACCCCCACCCCGCAGCTTCCACGACGCGCTCCGCCGCC
>JASLEW010000120.1 GCA_030150965.1 Thermoanaerobaculia bacterium
GCGAGGGCGGCGCCCGCCGGGAGGGCGCGGCGGCGCCGGAGGGGGCGCGGCCGGCGGGGGCGGCGGGGGCGGCGGGAGAGGAGATGGTGGCGCGCGAGGTGCGGGCCTGGCTGCGGGAGACCGGCTGCCCGGTCCTCGATCTGCCGCCGGGCGGCGCGCTGTCGGTGGCGAGCCTGGCGCCCTTCGCCTGGGAGGTGGCGGAGGTCCGCGTCGGGCCGCAGGACGTGGCCTGCATCGGCTTCACCTCGGGCTCGACCGGCGGCCCCAAGGGGATCCTGGGGCTGCACGGGTCGCTGTCGCACTTCCTGCCCACCCACTGCCGGCAGTTCGGCCTCGGCGCGGAGGACCGTTTCTCCCTGCTCTCGGGGCTGGGCCACGACCCGCTGCAGCGGGAGATCTTCACCCCGCTCTACCTGGGCGGCACGATCGTGGTGCCGGACCCCGCCGACTACGGCCTGAGCGGCCGGCTGGCGGCGTGGCTGTGCCGCGAGCAGGTGACGGTCGCGCACCTGACGCCGACGCTGGGGCAGCTGCTGACCGAGCCGCCGCCCGGCGGGCGGCGGGAGCCGGTGGCGAGCCTGCGCCGCGTGCTCCTGGTGGGCGAGTCGCTGACCCGGCGGGACGTGGCCCGGCTGCGCGCCCTGGCCCCGGCGGTCGCCTGCATCAATCTCTACGGCTCGACCGAGACGCAGCGCGCCGTGGCCTTCCACCCGGTGGCGCCCGAGGAGGCGGAGGCGGCGGGCGAGCGGGCGCAGCAGGTGCTGCCCCTGGGGCGCGGGGTGCCGGACGTGCAGCTGCTGGTGCTCAATCCGGCGGGTGAGCTCGCGGGGCTGGGCGAGCTCGGCGAGATCGCCGTGCGGAGCCCGCACCTGGCGCGCGGCTACCTCGGCAACGCGGAGCTCACGGCGCAGCGGTTCCAGGTCAACCCGTTCACCGGCGAGGCGGCCGACCGCATCTACCGCACGGGCGATCAGGGCCGCTACCGGGCCGACGGCGAGGTGGTGTTCGCCGGGCGTGTCGACCAGCAAGTCAAGCTGCGCGGTTTCCGCATCGAGCTGGGGGAGATCGAGGGGGTGCTGGCGGGCCTCGCCGGGGTGGCGGAGGCGGTGGTGCTGCTGCGCTCGGACCTGCCGCAGGGAGCAAGCCTGGTGGCCTACGTGCGGACGGAGGAGGGGCGGGAGAGCTCGCTGCGCCGCGAGCTGGAGGCGCGCCTGCCGGCCTACATGGTGCCCGCGGCCTTCGTCCGGCTCGACCGGCTGCCGCGCACCGCCAACGGCAAGGTGGACCGGCGGGCGCTGCTGCGGATCGCGCCGCGGCTCGACGGGCCGTCAGGCCGGACCCTGCTGAAATCGGCGACGGAGGAGATCCTGGCGGGGATCTGGGCGCAGGTGCTCGGCAGGGAGCGGATCGGCGCCGAGGACAGCTTCTTCGACCTGGGCGGCCATTCGCTGCTGGCCACCCGGATGGCGTCGCGCGTGCGCGAGGTCCTGGGCGTCGAGCTGCCGCTGCGCAGCCTGTTCGTGACCCCGGTGCTGGCGCAGCTGGCGGCGGAGATCGAGCGCCTGCGGCGCGGCGCGGCGGAGATGCCGACCATCGCCTTCTTCCAGAGAGAGCGCCAGAAAGAGCGCGAGAGCGGGCGCGGCTCGCCGCCGCCGCTGTCGTTCGCCCAGCAGCGCTACTGGACGGGGCGGCATCTCGAGGCGCGCTCGGTGGCCTCGACCATCCCGATGCTGACCCTGCTCGAAGGGCCGTTCGAGCCCGCCGGCCTGCGGCGGGCGCTGGCGGCGGTGGTCGAGCGTCACGAGCTGCTGCGGACCAGCTTCCGGGAGGGGCCGGAAGGGGCGATCCAGGTCATCCACCCGTCCGTGCCGGTCGATCTCCCCACGGTCGATCTCGGCGGGCTCGGGGCCGCGGAGTGGCAGGCGGAGGTCCGGCGCTGGACCATCCTCGACGGGCGGCGGCACTTCGACTACGAGCGCGCGCCGTTCTTCCGTGCGACCCTCTTCCGCCGCACGGCGGAGGAGCACCTCGTGCTCTTCACCATCCATCACGTCGCCTCGGACTGGTGGTCGGGCTTCGTCCTGATCCGCGAGATCGCGGCCTTCTACCTCGCCTTCCGCGACGGCCGGCCGCCGGCGCTGCCGCCGCTCGCCGCGCAGTTCCAGGACTTCGCGCGCTGGCAGCGCCGCCTGTCGCTGGCGGAGGAGCAGGCCAGCCAGGTGACCTTCTGGCGCGAGCATCTGCGCGGCGCCGTGCCCATCGATCTCACCAACGGCCGGCCGCGTCCCCGGCAGCGGAGCTTCGCCGCCGCGAGCGAGGCGATCGATTTTCCGGAAGAGCTCGAACGGCAGCTCGAGGCGCTCTCCGCCGCCCACGGCGTGACCCTGTTCATGACGCTGCTGGCCGCCTTCAAGGCGCTGCTGCATCTGGAGACCGGGGTGGAGGACCTGGTCGTGCCGTGCAGCTTCGCCAACCGCAACCAGGTCGAGACCGAGGCGATGATCGGCAACTTCGCCACCGGCCTGCCCCTGCGCACGCGGCTCGCCGGCGTGCGCACCTTCCGCGAGCTGCTGCTGCAGGTGCGGGACGTGGCGCTCCAGGCGCACGATCATCCGGACATCTTCTACGAGCAGGTGGTGGCGGGCATGAGCTTCCTCGAGGAGGGGGACCGGGGAGGGCTCACCACCTTCCGCATCCAGTTCCAGCTGCTCAAGTGGGAGCCTCCGGCCCAGGCCAGCTCCGACCTCCGCGTCAGCCGCCTGCCCACCGACACCGGCAGGATGCGCCTCGACCTGAGCCTCTTCCTCTACCAGTCGGATCGTCTCTTCGGGCGTTTCCGCTACAGCCGCGACCTCCTCGAAGCCACCAGGGTGGCGGCGATGCGCGACCGCTACCTGCGCATCCTCGCCGCCGCGGTGGCAGATCCCGAGTGCCCGCTGGCCGGCCTGGCGCCAGACGCCGCGGGGCCGCGGGAGCCGCTGGCGCGGGAGCTGGCGCTGCAGGAGGATCAGCGGCCGTAGCGCCGCCGGGTGAGATGCCGGCGGACGCGCCGGGCCGACGGCTCGGTAGATCAGCCGCAGGGATCAGGCGGGCCGCCGGCGCGTTTCCGCGTCGAGCCGCAGCGCTGCGGCGACGAGCGGTTTGGCCCAGGCGGGGGTGGCGCTCAGGTCGCGCGGAGCCACGATCCTCCCGCGCCTCAGGTGGAGGAGAAGCACCGGGGCGGGGGCCGCGCCGGCGTGAAGGTCGGCGTCGCCGCTGTTGTCGTAGACGCGCAGCTCCGTCAGCTCGGGCATGAGACGGATCACGTTCAGCCGGCCCGTGTCCCAGCGCCGGCGGATGTCAGCCTCGGAAATGTCGTGCCCGCCCCTGGCGACCCGCGCGCGGACGCGCGCGATGTGCAGCTCGGGACTGATCAAGCCCACGTACCAAACGCGAACCTCGATTCCCCGCGCAGCCGCGCTGGCGAGGAGAGCAGGAATGGTCGTCGCGCCAAGGGTCGACTCGAAGGCGAAGTCGAGCCGGCCGGCGATCGCTCGCTCCAGGAGCCGCCTTCCCTGGTGCCACGCGGCGCTGTTCGCCTCGGCTTGGGTAAGGCCGGGATTGGCTGATCGAATCCGGCGCGCTGCCTCGTCCGGGTTGAAGTAGTCCGCACCGGCCTCGCGGAGCATGGCGCCGCCGATGCTGCTCTTGCCGGCCCCGTTGGTTCCGGCGAGAACGTAGATCCTGGGTGGCCGGCTAGCCACGCCTCTTTGCCGCCGCGACCGCGGACCTGGCGAGCCGGGCGGGCGAAGCGTTGAAGGCGTCGGTCATACCCCTGCGCGCCGCCGGTTTCTGCATCCCGGCGAGGAGCTCGTCGAACTCGGCGGTGAGGGTGTCGAGCGTCCGCTCACCGGCAGCCACCAGTGCGTCGAACTCGCTGATCGAGAGCAGCACTGCCTTCGGAGCGTCGCGCCGGGTGATCGTGACCGCACCCTTCTCGACGGCGGCGTCGAGGACGCGGCCAAACTCGTTCTTGGCCTCCGTCGCCGTGAACGTCGGCATCACAACCAGTTCGCCCCTGCGATTGTGGAACGTCGAGTTAGCCATAATAGCTATTATAGCCCATCTGGACGAGATGCGCCCAATTCCTGGGCACAACCCTGCGACGAGGTGTCCGGCGTCAATTAGAATTGAGGGTCGGCGACAACTAGAACTGCGGGATCCCTTCTCCTCCGGTTAAAGGCACTCCACCTGGTCGTTGAGGAAGAGCGCCGGGGGAAGGTGCCGGCCCCTGGGGCTGGGGGGGAGGGGCCCCAGGGGCCGGCACCTTCGCATGAGCTGTAATGCCGCTTTTATGGCCTGCCTGTCGCCCTCGCCTGCGCCTCCTCGGCGCGGTAGCTCTTGATGCTCAATTCGAGGATCACCGAGTGGTGCACGATGCGGTCCACGGCGGCGGCCGTGGTCATCGGGTCCTTGAAGATCTGGTCCCATTGGCTGAAGACCAGGTTGGTCGTGATCACCAGCGAGCGGCGCTCGTAGCGCTCCGCGATCAGCGTGAAGAGGACCTCCATCTCGTCGCGGCTCTGCTGGACGTAGCCCAGGTCGTCGAGGATCAGCGCCTCGAAGCGATCGAGGCGCTTGAGCTCGGCCGCCAGCCGCAGATCGCGCTTGGCGGCAAGCAGACGCTGCACGACCTGGAAGGTGGGCGAGAACAGCACCGTGCGCCCCTTCCTGACCCACTCCTGCCCGAGGCCCGCCATCAGGTGCGTCTTGCCGGTCCCGGGGTTGCCGAGCACGATCAGGTTGGTCGCCTGGTCGAGGAAAGAGGCGTCCCGCAGCGCCGCCAGCGCGCTCCTCGCCTTGGGCGGCAGACGACTCTCCTTGAAGCCGGCGAGGCTCTTGTCGCGCGGCAGCTTCGACTCCACCAGCAACCGCTCGACCCGCCGCTCCGCGCGTTCGCTCGCTTCCTGCTCCGCCAGGGCCAACAGGTACGACTCATGCGACAGCCCCTCGCGGGCTGCGCGCGCCGCCGTGGCGGCGTATTCGCGGGCGAACACCGGCAAGCACAGCGACTTGAGCACCAGCGACAGCGTCGCTTCGCTGGCCGCCCTCATCGCGCACCTCCGCCCGCGGCGAGACAGGCGTCGTAGATCGTCAGATCGGGCGCCTCGATGGTACAGGCCGGCGGTGTCAAGACGACGCCAAATTCCCCCCCCCAGCGCGACGTTAATTTTCCCCCCTCCTCGGTTAGTGGACCTGTCCCGCAGGGACAGGTCTCGGGTTTACCGTTACCTGCTGAGT
>JASLEW010000188.1 GCA_030150965.1 Thermoanaerobaculia bacterium
GCGAGGGCGCCCGCGTTGGGGTTGCGGTAGATCTCCAGCAGCGGCACCTCCGCGCCCAGTTGCCGCGCGAGCCGGCTCTGCACCTCGGTCAGCAGCAGCGAGTGGCCGCCCAGATCGAAGAAGTTGTCGTCGAGCCCGACCCGCTCGACCCCCAGCACCTCGCGGAACACCGCCGCGACCTGGCCCTCCAGCCCCGCGGCCGGCGCCGCGGCGGGCACCGCCTCGTCCGCCGCCCGGCGGACCTCCAGCTCCGCCAGGCGCTGGCGGTCCACCTTGCCGTGCCGCGTCAGCGGCAGCCGGTCGAGCAGGACGAAGTGGCCCGGCACCATGTAGGAGGGGAGCCGCGACTCGGCGTGGCGCCGCAGGCCGGCCGCCTGCAGCCGGCTCTCCCCCGCCACGTAGGCCACCAGCCGCTCGTCGCCGGCGCCGTGGCGGACGGCCAGCACCGCCGCCGCCGCCACGCCCGGGCAGGCGGCGAGCGCCGCCTCCACCTCGCCGGGCTCGATGCGGAAGCCGCGCACCTTGACCTGCTGATCCACCCGGCCGAGGAACTCCAGCCGGCCGGCGGCGTCGAAGCGCACCCGGTCGCCGGTGCGGTAGAGCCGCGCGCCGCCGCCGCGCGGCGACGGCACGAAGCGCTCCGCCGTCAGCTCCGGCCGCCCCAGGTAGCCGCGCGCCAACCCCGGTCCGCCCAGCCACAGCTCGCCGGCCGCGCCGGCCGCCACCGCCAGGCCGGCGGCGTCCCGCACCTCCACCGCCACCCCGGGCAGCGGCCGTCCGATGCCGTTGTGGGCCGCCGCGCCGGGCTCCTCCCAGGTGGCGAAGATCGCCGCCTCCGTGGGGCCGTAGAGCACCGCCAGGCGGGCCCGCGGGAAGGCCAGCCGCAGCGCCGCCGCCAGCTCCCGGCTCACCGCCTCGGCGCCGGTGAACACCTGCCGCAGCAAGGGCGCCGGCAGCCCGCGCTCCAGGACCGCCGCCGCCAGGCGCTGCATCAGCGACGGCACCGCGAAGAGCAGCGTCGAGCGCTCCAGCTCGGCCAGCAGCAGACCCAGGTCCAGCACCGGCCGGTTCTCGATCAGCACCGCCGTGCCGCCGCTCCACAGCGGCATCAGCAGCTCCAGCAGGAAGGCGTCGAAGGTCGCCGGCGCCACCACCGGCATGCGGTCGGAGGCGGTGAAGCCGAACAGCTCCTGCGCCGCGCTCAGCGTGTGCGCCAGGCTGCCGTGCTCCACCATGACCGCCTTCGGCCGCCCGGTGCTGCCCGAGGTGTGGAGCACGTAGGCCAGGTCCCCGGCAGCGGGGCCGGGACCGGGCGCCGCGGCCGGCGCCTCGCCCTGCTCGACGTCGTCGACCAGGACGGCCGGCTGCGGGCCCAGCTCCAACGCGGTGTGGAGATCGGCGAGCCGGCGCTGCGACAGCACCGCCGAGCCGCCGGCCGGCAGGGCGTCGGCGGCGAGCAGCCGGAGGCGCGGCAGCGGCTGCCCGGGATCGAGCGGCACCGCGGCACCGCCCGCCTGCCAGATCGCCAGCAGACCCACCACCAGGTCGGGCGAGCGCTCGATCAGCAGGCCCACCGGCGTCTCCGCTCCCACCCCGGCCGCCCGCAGACGGCCCGCCACCGCCCGCACCCGCCGCCACAGCTCGCCATGGGTGAGGCGCACGTCGCCCCATTCGAGCGCCGGCGCCGCGGGCGCCCGCAGCGCATGGCGCGAGAGGCGCGCCGGCACGGTGAGCGGCGGCGCCGCGCCCTCCGTCCCCCGCCACTCGACGAGCAGCTGCTGGCGCTCCGCGGCGCTGAGCAGGGCGAGCTCCGACAGCCGCCGTTCGCCGCCGTCGCCGACGACGCTGCCCGCGCCGGCCGCGCCGCCGCCCGTCGCCGCCATGCCGCGCAGCAGCACCTGCAGCTGCCCCGCCAGGCGCTCGATGGTCGCGGCGTCGAACAGCGCCACGTCGTACTCCAGGAAGCCGGCGACCGCCCCGGCCGCCGGGGTCAGCGACAGCGTCAGGTCGAAGCGCGCGAAGGCGTTCGGCAGCGGGAGGGGGTCCAGGCGCACGCCCGGCAGGTCGAGCGCCCCGACCGGCGCGGTCTGGAGCGCGATCATCACCTGGAAGAGCGGCGTGTGGACCAGGCTGCGCTTGGGCGACAGCTCGAGCACCAGCTGCTCGAACGGCAGATGCTGGTGCGCGTAGGCCGCCAGCGCCTCGCGCCGCACCGCCGCCAGATGCGCGACGAGCGGCGGATCGGCGGACAGGTCGCCGCGCAGCACCAGGGTGTTGACGAAGAAGCCGATCAGGTCCTCGGTCTCGCGCCGCGTCCGCCCCGCGATCGGCGTGCCCAGGCAGAGCTCGGACACCCCGGCGGCGCGGGCGAGCAGCACCTGGAAGGCCGCGGTGAGCACCATGAAGAGCGTCGCCTGGTGCCGCCGCGACAGCGCCGCCAGCGACTCCGCCAGCGCGCCGTCGAGCGTCACCGGCCGCCGGCTGCCGCGCAGGCTCTGCACCATGGGGCGCGGCCGGTCGGCCGGCAGCTCGAGCACCGGCGGCGCGCCGTCCAGGTGCTCGCGCCAGCACCGACAACCGGTGCTACC
>JASLEW010000260.1 GCA_030150965.1 Thermoanaerobaculia bacterium
CCCACCGGCAGCGGGCGCTGCCGGGCTCTCCTGCCGGCCGGCGGGGGGCGCCTGCGGAGGGTCCCCCCCGCCGGGGGCCGACGCCTCGCCGCCGTTCAGGCGGTGGCGCAGGGCCTCGTACTTGGCGTCGAGCTGCTCCCAGACGGCGGCGATCTGCTCCAGGCGCTGGTCCAGCTCGAGGGTCCAGTGCTCGGCGCGGACCGGGTCGAGCTTGACGCTCTGCAGGCGGTAGGAGAGGGCGTCGAAGCGCAGGGGGACCGGGCCCAGGTGGATCTTGGCGGCGAGGATCTCGGCGCCCTGCTCCAGGTGGTGGAAGAGGTCGCGCAGGACGCCGCCGGTCAGGGTGATGCGGGCCTCGCGCGTCGCCAGGCGCACGCTCCCCTTCTCCGGCTCGACCATCACCTCGGGCTCCTCGAGCAGAGCGCGGAGGAAGCGGCAGCCGAGGACCGACTCGCCGGGCTCCCTGGGCACCACGACGTCGCTCGCCTCGTCGGCCTCCGGCGCCTCGTCCAGCCACGGCGCCTTGGGCTCCGCCGCCACGCCGGCCTGGCGCAGCAGGGTGAGCACCATGCCGAGGGCGCTCCTGGCGGTGCTGCCGACGTACAGCAGCCCGCCGTCGATGCAGCATTCGAGGATCGTGGTGCGCGGCGCCTGGCGGCGGATCAGCTCCTCCTCCGCCAGCTCGCGCAGGCGCTTGCGCGCCTTGGCGCCGACGAACGGCGCGCCGGTCGCCTCCATCTCGGTCTTCACCAGCTCCCGCACCCGCTCCCGCACCGCGGTGGCGTCGGGCCGCAGCCGGTCGATGCGCACGCGGAAGGCCCACCGCCCCTTGCCGACCTCGTAGTCGGCGTCCAGCTCGAAGGGGACGAAGCCGGCGCGCTCGCGCACCTCGGACCCGGGCTCGATCGCGTGGAAGCGCGCCCGCTCGAAGTCCGGCCCCTCGGCCGGCACCCCCACGTTGAACCGCGTGACGCTCACCGTGCCGTTCAGGATTCCCATCCGCCGACGCTCCTCTCCTCTGCCGGGCGCAAGCCCGGCCGTCCAGGCCCCGGGATCTTACGGGTCCCGGACCGGAACACGGTAGCGCGGGCGCCTGGGCGAGGCCAGCCGCTGCGGCGGCGCACACCCATTTCATCGGCGCATTCGGCCGGGAGCCTGCTGCCGCGCGATTCCTGGAGACAGCCGATTCCTTCGCTTCCCTGCCGAGAAAGGAAGGGTCCCGCGGCGGCCGGCGCACCCCATTCGGCCGGCGAGCTCGGCCGGGAGCCTGCTGCCGCGCGATTCCTGGAGACAGCCGAGTCCTTCGGTTCCCTGCCGAGAAAGGAAGCGTCCCGCGGCGGCCGGCGCGGCCTGCCCGCTCCGGGCCTACGGCGGTGCCGCCGGCGGGAAGGCGAGCGGCAGCACCAGGCAGGCGCGGGGCGCCGGCGCCCAGGCGCGGCAGAGCTGGTCCGCTGCGAGGCCCGGGTTCGCGTCACCGCCCGCGGCCAGCCCGGCGTCCTCCGCCGCCTCGGCGAACCCGGCCGGCTCCTCCCCCGCGAGGACCGTCAGGCCGTCCTCGCCGTCGTCATCGGCGGCGGCGCGATCGGCGGTATCGGACACCCTGGCGCCTTCGGCGCCCAGCGCCGTGCGGGAGGCCAGGGCGGCGGCCAGCTCGGCGGCGCTCGGGAGGTCGGCCGCGGAGCCCGGATCGTCCGCCGCGCCGTTGCCGCGGATCACCAGCCAGCCTCCGCCGGCACCGGACGCGGAACCGGCACCGGCGCCGGAGAGAATGCCGCCGCCGGACGTGACCGGCATACCATCCTCGCCGGCCAGCGAAAGCTCGATGCCGAGGCCGCCGGCCGCCGGGGCCTCCGGCGCGGACGCCGGCGGGCCACCACCCGGCAAGGCCGCCATGGCGCCATCCGCGGCCCTGGCGGGGGCGCCGGGCAATGCCGCGATCGCCGCGGTCGCCGCGGTCGCCGCCGTCCCCGCCGGCGCCACCGTCCTCGCCGCCGCCGTGCCGTCGCCGGCGGCCTCGCCGCTCTCCGCCTCCATGCCCGCGTCACCGGCGCCTGCCAGCGGGCCGTCCATGCCGCCGAGGCCGGCGCCGTCCTCACCGCCTCCGGCGCCCTCACCGTCCCCACCGTCCCCACCGTTCCCGCCGCCGCCGTCCTCGCCGCTCGGCACGTAGCTCCACCTCTGGCCGCTCGTGAGGTTGGCCGCGACCATGAAGCCGGCGTCCTCGGCGGTGATGAGTCCGGACACGCCGTCCTCGGCCTCGTTCCAGGGCGCCTGCTCGGCGCCGCTGACCGCGGGCGTTTCGCCGGTCCACAGGTCGAGCGCCTGGGCCGTGGCGTCCACGGTCGCGAGGAAGCCCGCGGCGGTCGGCGGCGCGGCGGCAGCCTGCTGCAGCCGGACCTCGAGCGCCGCCAGGAACGCCAGCAGCGCCAGGTCGTCCTGGCGCCGGGCCACCGCCGCCACCGCCGCCAGCTGCGACCGCCAGGCGTTCGCGGCGTCGACGATGCGCTGCTGCTGCGCTTGCTCCGCCGCGGTGAGCGGGCGGTTGCGCTGCGCCCCGGCGGCGCCGCCGCCGGTCAACAGCACTCCCGACGCACCGCCGGAGCCGGCCGGAGCCGGTGCCGCGCCTGCCCCGGCCGCACCACCGGCGCCTGTCGAATCGCCACCCGCCGCCACCGCGGCATGGGGTGGCGCCATAGCCTGCGCTCCGGGCACCGCCGCCGCCAGCATCCCCGCCACCCCCAGGGCCAGCACCCGGCCGCACGGTCTCTTGATCGGGCACATCCTATGGCATAATAGCATTGCTCGATGCTGACAGATCACTTCGCTGGACGGCCCGGACCGCCCCGCCGGTTACGGCGGAGGCGGCCGGCGCCGCGCCGCAACCGGCCCCGCCGCCCGCCGCGCCGCCGCGGCCTGCTCAGACGCCGAAGTAGCGCGCGTCCGGATGGTGGAACACCAGCGCCGAGACGCTCGCCTCCGGATCCATCATGTCACCTTCCGTCAGCTCGACACCGATCTCCGCCGGCTCGAGGGCGGCGAAGAGCCCGCGCTGGAACGCCAGGTCCGGGCAGGCCGGATAGCCGAAGCTGTAGCGCTTGCCGCGGTAGCGCGCCGCCAGGACGTCCTGGAGGCCGAGATCCTCGGCGTCGGGGAACCCCCAGCGCCGGCGCAGGCAGGCGTGGACCGACTCGGCGGCGGCCTCCGCGGTCTCCAGGGCGAGGGCGGCGAAGGCGTGGCTCTTCAGGTAGTCGCCGCGCTGCTTCCAGGCCTCCACCCGCTCGCGCACGCCGCTGCCGGCGGTGGTGACGAAGAGCGCCAGGTGATCGCCCGGCAGCACGTAGTCGGCAAGGCAGAGCCCTCCGTCGCGCTCCTGGCGGGGGAAGTCCCACACCGCCGCCACCTCGCCCGACGCCGGATCGCGCAGCGTGACCCGGTTGCCCTCCGCCTCGGCCGGCAGGAAGCGCCAGACGGCGCGCGCCGAGAGCGCCCCACCGCGCGCCTCCTCCTGCAGCTCGGCGATCAGCTCCTTGAGCTTGCCGAGCTTCGGATCGCCCTGCTCCGCGAGCTGCCGCACCGCGCCCTTGAGGCCCAGGTGCTTGCCGTAGAGCATCTGCGGGTTGAGATAGCGCCAGACCTGGTCGAGGTCGA